>JALHLM010000027.1 GCA_022844585.1 Pirellulales bacterium
CCGGCGTCTTTTCCGGCGCGCTGCCGTCAATCGGCAGATACTCCAGCCACGCCCCGACGGCGTCCTTGGTCATCACCTGCGTTCGCATAGTTCACTCGAAGTGGACGAAACGGCGCTCGTTCAACAACTCTGGTGCGCGGAACCTATCGCCACCCCTGGTCGCAATACGTCCGCATGAAAAGCCTAGCATTGATCCGTTTCCCGGGCGGCGTCCGCGGCAATCTGCGGAAGAGATTGTTGACATGCACGTAGTAGGCATCGCCTGCCGATCAATCATTGCGACTGATTCGAATCGCGCATCACCCTGGACTGCCATTATTGAATTACATCCGACAAGCGGCAGAATCGCGAGAAGTGGAATTCAGCGAGCCATAATCGCGTGCGAAACGGCCTCGGAAGGTTTCTTGGCGTAGAGTTTTCCTACGGAGCCGTTTTGAGACTTTTCCCAGCGACGCGCCGTCGCGACGCATTGTGCGACGCCACGAACGACTCGCGATCCAGGGTTTGACCCTTCGATGAACTCGCAAGAGCCTAGGCCGTTGCGGGCGCTGGTGGTATCCGGCGACCGCCCCATGTTGCGGCACATTTCCCAGTTCCTGTCGGCCTTCGAATACGAGGTCTGGCAAGCGGAAGGGAAAGAGGGGGGGCAAGCTCTGTGCGAAGCGGTGGAGCCAGAGTTCGTGCTGCTCGACGCCTCGCGCACGACCACGGAACAACTCGATACCTGCCGCGCGCTCAAAGGCGCGCTGCCGCATCGCAGCCCGATCATCTTCTGGCTCTCCGCGCCGCTCGCGGCGTTGGAAATGACCGAAGTGTTGGAAGCCGGCGCCGATGATTTTCTCGCCAAACCACTGGTTTATGGCGAGGCACTCGCCCGTCTTCGTGCCGGAGCGAGGTTGTTAGAACATCGCCGTCGTTCGCGCGGACAGGGCCGGCTCGATCCGGAAACCGGCGTGTTGAGCGCCGCGGCGTTCAATCGCCTGCTTTCCTCCGTCTCGATGTCCGGTAGCCGCCGCGCCGGCGCCGCCTGCGTGGTGGCCGACGTCGACGCCTTTGGCCGCTTTGCAAAACGCGCCGGCCGCAAACCTGCCGAAGAGTTGCTGCGCGAGATCGTCCGCAAGTTCGTGGAAGTCGCGACGGACGCCGTGCCGATCGGCCGTTGCGGCGAGAATCGCTTCGTCTTCCTGCTGCGTCAAAAGAGCGAGCCGGAAGCGGCGACGTTCGCCGAAAAACTCCGTCAGACAGTCGCGGCCGCGACCTTCAAATGTGGCGGCGAGCCCGTCCACGTCACCATCAGTTGTGGCGTCGCGACTGCTGCGGACGAACCTGGCAAGACCTTTGAACGCCTGGAAACCGCGCTACGCGGCGCCAAGGCGTCGGGCAGGAACTTTGTCGCCCGCTACGGACAATTCGACGACGAAACCCGCTCGTGGAGCACGTTGGCGCAGCCCGGCAAGCTGCTGGAAACCACGACCGCACGGCATATCATGACGCCGTGCGCGTTCATGTTGAACGCCGATGACACGGCGCGCCAGGCGAAGCTGTTGCTGGAAAACGCCCATCTCGCCGAGCTGCCCGCGGTGGACGGGCGCGGCAAACTGTTGGGCGTCGTGCAGGCGGAACGGCTCGGCCATGGACTTGCGCCAGGGCCGGACGAAGCGACGCTGGTGGCCGACGTCCTGGAACGCAACGTCGCCACGTTCGACGAGGCCACGCGCTTCAGCACGGTGATGGATTTCTTCTCCCGCGATCCGCGTCCGGTGGCCGTGGTCTTGCACCAGGATCAGCCGGTGGGCATCCTCTCACGCAACAGCATTCTGGCATTGAGCCGGCCGCTCAAGTCGAACACGTTCAACGCCCGGATGCAGCCAAGCATCGACAGCGGCTATCTCGTCGTGCCCGATCTGGTGCCGGTGGGCGAAGCCTAGACTGCCGCGCCTTAGTGCTTAAAAATCCATCTGCATCCGCGCCGCGTAGATTCCCGTTTCGCTGTCGCCGAACGTGGGATTGTCCAGGAAGGCATGGATGTAGTTCAATTGGACCTTGGCATAGGCGTTCATGTACCAGTTGAGTCCGGCCGTGAGGTCGGTCAACTGGCCGCCTTGAACCGTGTCGTCGTTGAGATCGATCCACGACCAACGGGTCGCGACTTCCCAAGCGCCAAGTCCCGTGCAAATTCCGCGATTCGTCCGCACGCGGAAGAAATCCTCGAAGGGCTTGACGCGGTCGATCGCCCCAATCGTGCGGTCATACGGCCGATGCTCGCCGGTGAGGAAGCACCCAACCTGCGAGTACGCGCCAGGAAGAGTTACGTTCGAGCCGTCGATGCGATCGACCGAGGCGAACATCGCTTCGGTTTGCCAAGAGAGCGGCCCGTGCACCCACAGGCATTCCGCCCCAAAGCGATTGCTGATCGTCGTCGGAATGTTGCCAGTGTCGACGAAGAAGTGCGTGCCGTTCGCTGCGCCCGGCACGGCGACCTGGCTCGTTCCCACCGCGCCCGGCGCAACTTCGCCGACAAAGAATTCCGGAATCGTCGCAAACCGCGAAACGTCGTTGTCGGGATCCGAGAGGAAGTAGCCGCCGCCAACGTGCAAGTAATACCGCCCGCCGGATGGCTCGTCGTACCACGGAAGATACGTCGCCCGCGCGGCCATCGATACGCCGCCGTTGTCGCCGATGTCGCCGCCGAACTGATCTTGTCCCGAACGAAAAACGCTGGCCGCCCAGGTGGCGCTTTGCGCTTCGTTGTGGTTGTAAAATCCAATTCCCAGATGACGGAACGGCGTGAAGGGCTGGAACAGCAGCGAGCGTTCCAGGAACGTCGTGTAACGAAAGCTGCTCACGACTTCGAGGCTAAAGGGTTGCTTCCACTGGCCGACGCGGACCGTTCCTAGGTACGGCAAGTGCGTCGTCTCGACCCAGACGTCAGTAAACGTCGGCCGGCCGAAGAACCCGAAATCCATCTGGAAGAAATAGTTCATGTTGGGAGCGATCCCGCCTTTCGCGCTCAGACGCGCGCGGCGGAAATCGGCGCCATCCTGGAGGTCGCCCAGCGTCGCGAGGCTCGCCGCATCTTGATCGAACGCCCCGGTATCCGCTTGGAACACGCCGTTGACGGTCACATTCGGATACTTGATCGTTTTCGCGTCGTCTTGAAGTTTCTTCACCGACGCGGAAAGCGATTCCAATTCCACGGGCGGAGCGGCCGCGGCCGGCGCCGGGGTATGCAGCGAAGCGGGATACGTCGCGGGCAACCGCTCGACGCTGATCATCGCCTGCGTTGCGGCAAGCTCTTGCTCCACCGTGGCCAGCCTCCGGCACAGCGCGTCGTACTGCTCAAACGTGATTTGATTTTGCGCCGAGGCGAACGACGCCGTGCCAGCCAGCACGAGTAGCGCCCGTCCGACCATTGCGATTCGTGCGAACATTCGGTTTCCGCCCTACAATCAGCTCGATCGATTCGTCCGCTATTTTGATCGGCTATGCGCTGCTACGGGCGTGTGGCTGCGTGCATTAAAAGCGTGTCATTCAGCACGCGAAGCTGGTAAACTGTGCGCCCTGGGGCGTGGTTGGCGCGCAAGTCGCGCGACTACGTCGACCTTGACGGCAACTGCAGGAGTCCGACGGAATGATCGCCGCATCCGTGTCCAAGAAACTGGCAAATTGCGTGGTATTTGCGTTTTGGAGCGCGGCCTTGCTGGGAACGGCTCTTGTCCCCTTCGCGTCTGCCGCCTCGCCAGTCGAAATGAAGCTGCCTGAGGGGTTCACGGCGGAGCTGGTCGCTGGGCAACCACTCGTCCAGCACCCGTTGATGGCCTGCTTCGACGACCGTGGGCGGCTCTATGTCAGCGACGCCGCGGGCGTGAATCTGGATGACAAGGAACTGGACGCCCAACTCCCGAACGGCATCCGCCGGCTCGAGGACACCGATGGCGACGGACGCTTCGATCGCTCGACGGTATTTGCAGATCGCATGACTTTCCCCAACGGCGGCATTTGCCACGGCGACTCTCTCTACGTGGCCAGCGCGCCCTATATCTGGCGACTGCGCGATCGCGATGACGACGGCGTCGCCGAAGAGCGCACGCAACTCGTTGGCAAGTTCGGTTACATCGGGAACGCAGCCGACATTCATGGCTGTTTTATGGGGCCCGAAGGTCGCCTCTGGTGGTGTGACGGCCGGCACGGACACGAAGTCCACGACTCGGCTGGTCAACTGATCTCAAAGGGCGAAGCGGCCCGCATCTTTTCCTCCAAGCTCGACGGCACCGATCTACGCACGCACAGCGGCGGCGGCATGGACAACCCGGTGGAAATCGATTTCACGCGAACCGGCGACGTCCTCGGCACAGTGAACCTGTTCTATCAAACGCGCGGCGATTGCCTCGTGCATTGGTTGCACGGCGGACTTTATCCGCGCGACGACCAACCGCAATGCCTGGCGGAATTCCGCCGTACCGGCGATCTCCTTCGCCCGGTGCTCGACTATGGACACATCGCGGTATCGGGGATGACGCGCTATCGAGGCCAAACGTTTGGCGAAGAATTCGCGAACGGCTATTTCGTCTGCGAGTTCAACACGCATCAAGTCAACTTCACGCGCGTTACGCCAGAGGGCTCCACCTTTGTGGCGGAGCGCCGCGACTTTTTGACATCCGAACACATCGATTTCCATCCGACCGACGTTCTGGAAGATGCCGACGGAAGTTTGCTCGTGATCGACACCGGCGGCTGGTTCCGCTACGGCTGTCCGACGTCGCAAGTCGCCAAGCCAGAGATCGCCGGCGGCATTTATCGCATTCGTCGAACCGCCGCGTCAGTCGTGAAGGATCCGCGCGGACTTGGACTAGATTGGAAATCCTTGTCGAACGAAGCGCTGGCTGCACTCCTGAGCGACGAGCGCGTCGCGGTCCGCGAGCGAGCCCAAACGCAACTCGTGGAACGCGGCCCGTCGGCAATTAATGCACTGGGAACGACACTGCGTGGGCAGGATGAAGACGCGGCAATGCTAGCGCTCTGGGCGCTGCATCGCATCGACTTGCCCGAGTCCCGTGCCGCCGTACGATCGCAACTTGCGGAATTCCGTGCCAGCCTTCGCCAAGTCGCGGCCCGTTGCGTCGGCGAATCGCGCGACCCAGCCGCTGCCGCATCTTTGATGGCGCTACTAACGGACGAGCATCCCTCCGTCCGTCGCGCCGCCGCCGAAGCGTTGGGACGCTGCGGAGTGCCAGATGCTACGCCAAAACTGCTCGACGCCGTCGCGGCGGCCATCGATCGTGCCGAGGAACACGCGGCCATCTACGCCTTGATCGAAATCGCCGATGTGCCAGCGCTCGCGTCGGGCGTGCGGCATCCGCAGCCCGCGGCAAGTCGTGCGGCGCTCTTGGCACTCGATCAAGTCGCGCCGCAAGCCGTGGTGCGCGACGACGTCTTGGCGCTGCTCGGATCGTCAGATCCACTGACGGTGCGAACGGCGATGGAAGTGATCGCTCAGCGCCCGGAATGGACTGAAGAAATGCCGGCATTTTGGCGGCGCTGGCTGGCGGAACCATTCGATCAACAGCGCGGTGAATGGCTGCTCGGAGCGCTGCGCTCGTTCGCGAACGACGTGCGCACCCAGGAAGTGATCGCCGCATCGCTAACTTCCGACGAGTCCTCATCTGAAGTGCGACGGCTGCTGCTGAGGGCGATCACCACGAGCGAGCTGTCGCCGCTCCCGGATTCATGGATCGCCGCGCTTAGCGCCGGATGCACCGGCCCCTCCAGCGACTTGCGGCCGGAGTTTCTTCGCGCGGCCGCCACAGCGCGCGATGTGCGATTGTTGGCTGCGCTGCGCAACGCCGTGGACGTCCATCAGAACCAGGCAGTGGCGATCGCCGGACTGGCGGGGTTAGGGCAAGCGCTTTCCGATCGAGAATGGAACACGCTGCTCTCCGCGTGGCGCGTCTCGCTGGAGGAAGGCGAACGCGAGACGTTCACCACTTCGATCGCCCGCGCGCAGGCCAGCGAGCACCAATTGATGGAACTGGCCGCCTCTATCGTTGATGCGCAACCGCTAGAATTGGCGACATTGCTTGCGGCATTTCGGCAAAGTGACTCGAGCGTAGTCGGTTACGCACTTAACGAAGCGCTGACGGCACATCCTGGGACGCCGCTCGTCGGTTACGCCGAGTTGCGGGGCGCATTTGCAAAATTCCCGGAGGACGTGCGAGAATCCGCGGCCGCGCTCTTGGCCGCGCGCGAGGTCGTCTCCGCCGATCAACAGGCGAGGCTCGCCGACTACGACGCCCGCGACGCGCACGGCGACGTTGACCGGGGGCGGGACTTATTCTTTGGTACGAAGGCCGGCTGCGCCGCCTGCCATCGCGTTACGACCCGCGGTGGGCAAATCGGTCCGGATTTGACGCAGATCGGCCGCATTCGCACGCGGCGCGACTTGGGCGAATCGATTCTGTATCCGAGCCTGACGCTCGCCCGCGGCTACGATACATTGTTCACCATCACGACATCCGCGGGGTTGACGCACAGCGGATTGTTGGAGCGAGAGACCGCGGACGCGATGCACTTGCGCACGGCTCAGCGCGAACTTTTGCGATTGCCGCTCGCGGACGTCGAAGAACGGGTGCCGAGCAACACTTCGATCATGCCGCAAGGCTTCGACGAGTTGCTGTCCGACGAGGAACTGGATGACCTCGTGGCGTTTCTCTTGAGCCTGAAGTAACTCAGTCGGCCGCCGTCGATGCGAGTCGCAGATTCTCAACAAGCGGCTCCTCAGTCGGCTGGTGGTAGAACTGCAACAGCATCGCCACGAGCTTGCGGCGATCCACCGGTTTCGTGAGATACTCGCTGCAGCCTGCCGCCAGGCATTTGCCGCGGTCGTCCGACATGGCATGCGCCGTCAGGGCGATAATTGCGCCGGTATAGCCCTCCGCCCGAAGTTGCTTCGTCGCTTCGTACCCGTCCAGGACCGGCATTTGCATGTCCATCAGCACCACGTCGATGCGTCGCCCTTCGCGCTGCTCCGTCCGCATCGCGTGCAAGGCCATCTGACCGTTTTCGACCACATCCACGCTGGCTGCGGCGCGGCGCAATAAATGGCTGATCAGACGCTGATTGTCGACGCCGTCCTCCGCCAGCAGCACACGGCAACCGGCCAACGGCGCCACCGCAGTCGAACGTCGCGGTGCGATCGTGCCTTCTTGGTCTTCCAATGCGGTAGGCGCCACGAGCGGCGTGTCGGCCGAGACTCCGTGTGAAACCGTGAACCGGAAACGTGAACCGTGATCGACGACGGACTCGACAACTTCCACATCGCCGTCCAGCAATTCGGCGAGCCGCTTGCTGATCGCCAGCCCGAGGCCGGTGCCGCCGTACTTGCGCGTCGTTGACGCGTCACCTTGTGTGAACGGGCAAAACAGTTGCTCGATTTGATCCGGCGGAATGCCTGGCCCGGTGTCGATGACGTCGAACTCCAGCCGCGGCTTGGGCTCTGCGCGGAACCGCGTGACCAATTGCACCGATCCGGCGCAAGTGAACTTGACGGCATTGCCCACCAGGTTCACCAGAATCTGGCGGAGCCGTGTGGGATCGGATTGAATGTGCCGCGGCAGGAGTCCCTCGAAAGACGCCGACAACGCGATCCCCTTCGCGGCCGCGCGGGGACGCATCATGAGCAGCAAATCGTCGACAAGCTGTTGCGGCGAGCAATTGATCGATTCGACCTTCATCATGCCAACTTCGATCTTGGAGAGATCGAGAATCTCGTTGATGATGCTCAGCAGATGCTCGCCGTTACGGCGAATCGTCCGCAACGCATCGGAGCGGCGTGTTTCATCCTGCGCCAGGTCGAGATCGTCCAATAACAGGTCGGAGTAGCCCAAGATCGCCGTCATCGGCGTGCGGATCTCGTGGCTCATGTTGGCCAGAAACTCGCTTTTGGTGCGATTCGCGCGCTCGGCCTTTTCGAGCGCCGTCTGCAGCGAGCCTTCGATACGCTTCAGCGCCGTGATGTCCTCGGTAAACATCAACATGCCGCCGACGCGGTCTTCCGCGTCGTACCAGGGGCGCACTTCCCAACGTAAGTGTTGATCTTCTGCCCATCCCGCTGGACGCCACACGTCGTTGTCGCAGCGTTCGACCTGACCGGCCAAGGCCCGGGCGTGAATGGCCTTCCACCGGTCCGGAATATTGGGAAACACGTCGTAGTGGCTGCGGCCGACAACGACCTCCTCGTCGAGATGGTAGTCCGCCAGCCAGCGGCGGCTGACGGCGATGTATTGCATATTCCGATCCAGCATCGCGATCGCCGCCGGCGCGTAATCGACGAACGTTTTCAAACGCGCCCGTTCATGGCAAAGCGCTTCGTCGGACCGCTTTCGCTCGGAGATGTCGGTGCGAATGCTGATATAACGCTCGACCCTTCCGTCCGGACCGAGGTGGGGAATGATCGTCGCGTCGACCCAGTACAAGGAACCGTCCTTGCGGCGATTGCAGATCTCGCCGTGCCACACCGCGCCGGACGCCGTGACCGCGTACATCTTGCGCCAAAATTCCGGCGGGTGAAAGCCGGCGTTCAACATCCGGTGATCGCGCCCCAGCAATTCCTCCGGAGCGTAGCCGCTGATTTCGCAAAACTTGTGATTGACATGAGTAATGCGGCCGCGATCGTCGGTCGTCGAAACGTCGGAATGCTGGTCGAAAGCGAAGCGCAGGAACTCCAACTCGCGGCACGCGTTTTCCATCGCCAAGGCATGGGCCTGCACGGACTCTTCGCCCGCGGCGACCGAGTCGAGCATCCTATTGAACTCGGCCGCGACGGCGCCGATTTCGTCGTCGCGCTCGACGGGCGCGCGCACAGCCCGGTCTCCCTGACTACGGGCGACGATCGCGGCATTCAATGCGGCGATGGGACGCAGCACCATCAGGGCCATCACGCCCATCGCGGCCAACGTCACGGCCAGTACCGTGGCCACGCTCCAGAGGGCGGCCTCCCGGACCGAGGCGCGCCATTGTTGCGCCGTATGCCGCAGATCCAGGTCGACTACGGTCGCCCCGCGCGTGCCGAAAGTTCCGAGCAGCGAGTCCGCCGCCACGGGGCCCGACATACGCAGGCTGGCGCCTTCGTGCGCCGTAGCGGAGATCAATCGGTGCTCGCCAATCGCCCGCCGTAAGCGCGCTTGCAACGCCCGATCGGGCAACTCGTCCAGCGAGTCCCCGAGCCAGGCGTGGCGCGTGGAAGCCACCACGCGCGGCGTTTCGTCCGGTCTGCCAGCTACCACCACGATGAGATTGACGTCTTCTTCCCCGCCCAGCGCCGCGACGTAGCGTTGCAGATCGCTGGCGTTGCGGATCGTCTCAGCCGCATGCTCCACCGAATGCACCAGCACGCCGCCGCGTCGCATCGCCGACGACTGGTAGGTTTGCAGCATCATCCGCCCGGTCAGCCAAGCGCCGCACGCGCAGATCAACAGCCCCAACGAGAGCATCGCCAGCGGCAGCCGTACGCGCAGCGAACGGATACGCTTGATAGAGGGTTCGATCGTCGAGGAAAAATGGTCGGGCATAGCTTCGCAGGGGAGGATCAAGGGGCGTCCATCAAGGGCGCCGCGGCAGCTCCGGCCACGGCATGCTTCACTTCGCGATATTTGCTGAGGATTTCGTGGGAGCGCTGAATTGCCAAGGCGACCGGACCTTCCGCGGTCAAATAGGCGGCCCGGTCTTGCGGCTGAATCATGCGCAGGTCGTTGCGCAGAAAATTCGCGAAAGCCTCGGGCGAGATGCCCTCCCGGTCGGCCATGATGCGCATGGCGACATCGGGCTTGTGCCCTGCGAAATCGACAGCGCGATCGTAGGCCCGCTCCATGCGATCCAAATCCCTACCTCGTTCCGCCGCCACGACCGGATCGACGACCAGCAAGTCGAGGATTTCGTCCGGCAGCTTCTTACTCGTAAAAACAATATGAAATTGACCATCCGTCATCTCGGCCAATTGCTCGAGCGTCGGCGGGTAAGCGTGAATCGCGTCCACGGTGCCGTCACATAGCGATTCCGCCGCCGCTGAATAGGGCCGATCCACCACTTCGACCTCTTCCGGCCTCAAATTGGAGATCTGCAGCGCCCTCGCGAGGAAATAGTTGCCAAGCCCTTGTTCGATGGCGATGCGCTTTCCGCGCAGGTCTTGCATGGTGCGAAACGGATCACGCGCGATGATCACGTCGCCACCGTAGGAGCCGTCGAAGACCTGTCTCACCACGGCGCGTCGCCCGCCCTCAATTTCCAGCGCGGCTACGTCCGTGGGCGTCGCCAGTAAACCGTCTACGAGTCCGCGTGCATACACCCGGCGAGAATCCCTGAGCGATGTTTGCTCCACCAAACGCACGTCGACGCCTTCCTCGCGGAAGAAGCCAAGTTCCTGCGCCAGGTAAAAGTACTCAAAGCCCGGCCAGGGATTCGCCGCGATCCGCAACGGGCGCGGCTCATTGGAGGCGCAACTGGCTGTGCCCAAGACCAATGACAATAAGGCCAAACGCCATGGCAGCGCTTTGGCCAGAGTCGTTCGCTGCTCAAGGTTGGTCATGTTCACGACTCCCACGCACTGACGCCCAAGCGCCGTGCGAAAAGACGACGAAACGCATCGCACAAATGCGGTGTCAATCATGCAAGTTTCTTGATCTCAGCGCCTGACTGGCAATCGAAAGACTAGCTTTCGCCGCCAATGCGCTCGGTAAAAGGTAGGGCGCAGGTACGTCCTGCGCATTGCCGCAGAGTGGGCGGGAGGACCACGTCGCCACAGCGAACGCGACGGGTCGTACAGGTCGCAGCGATTCGACCGACTCGCGCGGTTAAACGTCCGCCAGCAGACTCTTTAAGAGCGAGCGGCTCTCGCCTGCCGTCCGCAACGATGCGATGGCCGCTTGCCCCAGGACTTGCCCGCGCACCAGATTGGCCGTCGCGGCGGCAAGATCAACGTCCTCGATCTGGCTCAACGACTCGCTGAGCGTGGCCTGCAAACCATCCACGAAGTCGCGCGACGCATCGATCGTGTATCGCTCGAACGCGCCAAGTCGCGCCCGCGCCGATAGCACCTGGTCGCGCGCGGAATTGACCGCGCCAATGGCTTGCGCGTAACGCCGTCGGGCCAGGCTGGTCGATCCCCCGGACGCCAGGTCTTGGAGCTTCACTTCGTCACTGCCGAGCGCTGCGCGGCTTACCGCCGGCAGCGCGATGCCAGCCACGTCGTTCACGTTTCCGGTTGGCGCGAAACTGATTTCGCCGCCGTCACTGAGCCCCGTGTACGCGCCGATGCGATCCACGGCTTCCAGCGCCGCGTCGATTTCCAATTGATTCGCCGCCAATTCGGCCTCGCTTAAGTTGCCGCCGGCCGCTTCCAGGACGCGATCCTGCACGGTGTTCAACAAGCCCGTGATTTGCGAGAGCCCCGCGTCTGCCAGGCTCACGGCGGCCGTCGCCCGCGTGCTGCTCCGCGAGGCGGCTTCCAGCGATTCCAACTCGCTGCGCAACTGTTCGGCCGCGATCAAACCGGCCGGGTCGTCGCTGGCGCGGTTAATCCGCTTCAGCGTCGATAGTTGCAAGCCCGCTTCGGCGATTTGCGCGAAGGCGGCGTTGACGTTCTGGATCGCGGTAAGTTCAGTTCCGCTCACACGACTCGCGATGCGATTCACAGTTGATGCTCCGACTGCGCGTCATAAACGGCGAAGGCTTCCGCCAATCGCCGGGAAAGTTGATTCAGCCGCACGACTTCCGCCGATCGCTTTTCCACCGGCAGGTCCGATACCTCGTAGCGTTCCCGCAGTTCCGCAACGGCGTCGGCCAGCACCGTAAACACGCGGTCGAGCTTTTCCAAGTCGCCGGTGCGCTCGCGCTCCGCCGATCCGATCAAGCCCAAATACGTTTCCAACATGCCGTAGCGCTGGCCGAGCGAGGCCGCTTGCTCCACCGCCACGGAGAGCTCCTCGACGTCGCCATGTGCGCCCTGGCCCCAATCCAGCAACAGGCCGCGCACCGCGAAATTGTGCCCCGAGACGCGCGCCGCCAACTCCGGAAGATTCACGCCAGCAACCGGCGCCGTCGCAGGTTCGACCGTCGATTCCAGCGCAGGCGTCTCAGCCACCTTCGGTTCAATTGAAACTGACTCTACATCTACGGCGACCTCAGGCTCATCATTATCGGCCGGCGCATCATCGACGATCGGTTCATCCTCCGTCGGCGTCGGTTGCGTCACGGGCGTCTCGGCGACGTCAGGATGCTCCTCGGCAACTGGCTCGTCGTTGTGCGCAGGAACGTCGCTGACGGTCTCCGGCGCATCGTCAGGACTCGATTCGAGGACCGGAAAGTCGTCTACTGGCGGAGTCGATGATTCGTCTTCGACTACCGCAACAGGTTCAATAGGTTCGACTTCGGGCGTGTCAGCGGGAACGGGAACTTCCAGCGTGGTGACGCTGTTGTCCTCAGCCGTGAAATGCGGGATCGATTCCGGCTCCGGTCCGAACGGCTCGTCCGACGCCGTGGACGGGAAAGGGATCACTTCGGCGACTTTGGCTGGCGCGCCGAACTCCGGCGTCGACGGCAAGGCGGCCCCGCGTTCGCTCGCGGTGGCGCCGGCCAGCAACCACGTTCGCAAGCGATCCGCATCATCGTCCGATCCGCCGGCGTCGCGAAACGCCTGTTCCGCTTGCGCCGCCGCCGCGCGACGGCGGTCGAACTCGCCCCGATCGGTCCGATAGTTCAGGTATACCTGCCGGCGAAACTGCCGCGCCGCCCGGGCGATTTCCACTTCCTGCGCCGTCTGCGCCGGCAACGAATAGACGCCGGTCGTCGTCGCAAAGCCGACCAACAACAACCACTTGCGCCAGGTAATCGCCCACGCCCGGGATTGCATTGCGGAGTTCCGTCTTACCAGAATAGTGAAGCGTACGGGCGCGGAAGCGCACCGGGTCCGCCATCGGGACAATCAAAGCTAGGACGGGGCCCGACCGAGTCAAACGCCCGCCGGTCGCAATCGTGACGTACTTGAGCCAAAATCTTTCCGAGCACCCATGCGACCCTTATTTCGTTGGAGCCTGGTGGTGCTGCTCGTGCTCGCGGTGCCGATCGTGCCGTTTGTCGGATTTGGCGCGGCGGCCGAGAACTGGATTCAGACCCGGCTCGATCAATCGGTCTCCGCGCCGCGGGCCGCGATGTTCGTCATCGGCGTGCTGGCGACGGACGTGTTCCTGCCGGTTCCGTCGAGCGCCGTGAGCACTTTTGCGGGGCAGCGACTGGGCATCATCGCCGGTGCGCTGGCCTCTTGGATCGGCATGACGCTCGGCGCCGTCGCGGCATTTGCGCTCGCGCGGCGTTTCGGAAAGCCGCTCGCGGAGCGCCTCGCCGGTCCGGTGGAATTGGCGCGCATGGAACGCCTCACCGATCGCCACGGGACGCGATTGATTGTAATCACGCGAGCACTGCCAGTGCTGGCGGAAGCCTCCGTGCTGGTAATGGGCGCCGCGCGCCTGAGTTGGCGAAAGTTCCTCCCTGCGGCGATGCTGAGCAACTTCGGCCTCTCCGCGGTTTACGCAACGTGCGGAGCGCTATCGCGCGAGGCTGGCATCGAGCTGACAGCGCTCATCGCCTCGATCGCGCTGCCGCTGCTGGCCGCCGCACTCGCCAAGTGCCTTTGGCCTGCTGCCGAGCCAGTCGGATCGGCTTAGTTGGCGCCGACGAGTGTCGAAGTGGGGCGCAGCGCTTGCAGGTGCGCCATCACGGCCAGTACAAGCTCCTCGCGCCACGGCCGTGCCACGACTTGCACGCCGATCGGAAGTCCAGCGCTCCCGGCGTCTGCCTGAATGGCAGCGCGTTGTTCCCGATCGCGCGATTCCGGACGCGACGTCGTCTCGTCTTCGCGCACCGTCGTCCAAGGAACCACGCCTGCCGGCGTGCCGAGCAAGTTCGGCAACATGCAATAACTGCCCGCGCGCGTGAGCACCGTCGACGTATCGTGCCGCAGTGCAGGCGTGCCGAACACGGGGCAGAGGATCGCGTCGATTTCGCAAGCATCCATCGTGTGAAAAAAACGGTCCGAGTACCGGTTGCGGCGATCGACCAATTGCCAATATTCGTCGGCGCTCGCCGTGCGAATCGAACGGAACAGCTCAGCGACGGAATGTTGCCCGAGGCGTTCGGCGCACCACGCCAATGGACGGCGCAACGCATTCGGCAAACTGCCCAGTCGCAGCAATTGGGAGACTTGCGCATCGCAAGCGCTGTTGCCCAGCATCCGCCGGAAATCCGCGCCGCCGTCGGCGCCGATCAAGCCGAAATAGACGCGCATCGCCTCCTGAATATCCGGCGGCTGAAACGGCCGGACGGTTGCCCCGGCGCTACGCAACGCCTCCGCGGCCTCGCGCACCGCACGCCGCACCGCGGGAGACGTCGCGAAGTAGTCGTCCTCCTCGAAGACGCCGATGCGCAGCGAACTTAATTCGTGCGGACTGGCGTCCAGCCATGGAGCCGGCGGCAATGCTGGATCGGATTGATCTCCCTCCGGCGCGACGAGCACGCGCATTGCCAGCGACAGATCGCCGACGGAACGCGCGATCGGTCCCGGTTGAACGCCAATCGCTTCCATGCCGTGCAGGTTCAACAGCGCGCCTTGCGTCGTTAACCTGCCCGTCGTCGGCTTGAGCCCGAAAATGCCGCAGCAATGCGCCGGCTGCCGGATGCTGCCGCCCAAGTCGCTACCCAGCCCCAACGGCGAACCAAACGCCGCGATGATTGCCGCTTCGCCGCCGCTCGATCCACCCGGGCTGCGATCGTCGCGCACCGGATGCAGCGTCCGACCATAGAGCGGGTTCATCGACTCATAAAGCATCATCAATTGCGGGACGTTTGTCTTACCAAGTACGATCGCTCCAGCGTGATGCAAGCGAGCGACGAGCGGACCATTGTTGGCCGCGACATTTCCGCGAAAGCGGTCCACGCCGAGCGTTGTCGGCAAATCTCGTACGTGAAAGCACTCTTTGATCGTGACCGGCACGCCCGCGAGGAGCCCCAGCGACTTTCCTTTGGCGCGATCCCGGTCGATTGCGTCCGCTTCCAGAAGTGCTTCGTCGAAACGACGCAAAACGACGGCATTCAAACGGCCGTCGATTGAGAGAATCTGGTCGATATGGGCCTGCGCGACCTCGCGGGCGGAGACGCTCCCGTCACGGACGCGCGCGGCGATTTCCAGCGCCGTCCAGCGCGTGATAGAACTCGCAGCCGGCGATGTCACGCTAGGCACGGCAAAGCGCCAAGAAAATTACGGGCGCCTCGGCTCCAACACCGTCGGCCGATCCTGCAGCTCTTTCAGCAACGCGGCCGCCGCCACCGCTAACGTGGCCACCGCACTCACCAGCACCAGAAATCGCATCGTCGCAGCCTCGCTTGCCAAATGGAATCACTCGCGTCCCAGGAAGTTAGTTCGTCGGTCCACACAGCTTCTTCCCCGGCCGTGGATCGAAAACACTGAAAACTGAAAACTTCAAACTTCCAGTTCCCCCAACCGCCCCGTGCTATCCCCGTGATGATCGATCGCGGCGTCAATTCGGTCGAGCATCGACAGATACAGGTTCGCCAGCGGGGTTTCGTCGGCAAATTCGACGTGCCGCCCCGGAGTGATCGTCCCGCCGCCGCGGCCGGCCAGCAGGATCGGCAGGTCGTCGTGGTTGTGGCGATTGCCGTCGCCGATGCCGGAGCCGTAAACGATCATCGAGTTGTCCAGCAGGTTGCCGTCACCGTCCGGAGTCGCTTTCAGCTTCTCCAGGATGTAGGCCAACTGCGTCGTATGGAAGTGATTGATCTTGCGGATCTTTTCCAGCTTCGCCTCTTCGCTGCCGTGGTGCGAAAGGTCGTGATGCCCTTCCGGCACGTCGATCAGACGGTAGTCGCGGTTGCTTCCTTCATTGGCGAAGACGAACGTGCAAATGCGCGTCGAATCCGATTGGAACGCCAGCACCATCAGATCGCCCATCAAGCGAATGTGCTCGCCGTAGTTCTCGGGGATGCCCGAGGGCTGCTCGATGTTCGGCTTGAATTCCTTCGCGCGGTCTTCGTGCCGCGAGATGCGCAGCTCCAGTTCTCGGATGGCGGTGAGATATTCGTCCAACTTACGGCGATCGGTCGTCCCCAGCCGGCCGCGGAGGCGATTGGCATCTCCTTGGACGTAGTCGAGCACGCTCTGGCGATATTGTTTTCGTTCCGCCGTCGCGCCAGACTCGCCGCTGCCGAACAGCCGCTCGAAGACCTGCCGCGGGTCGATTTCTTTACCGAGCGGTTGCGTCGGCGACTTCCAGGCCATGCTCGACGAATACGCGCAGCTGTATCCGGAGTCGCAATCGCCCGATTGCCGCGCCGGTTCGCAACCGATTTCGAGCGACGAGAATCGCGTTTGCGCGCCCACGCGTTCGGCGGCAACCTGATCGATCGACGTGCCGACGAAGATATCCGCGCCGTGCGTCTTCCGCGCCTGGCTCGCGGTCAGGAACGCCGACAGCGATCGGGCATGATCTCCCGCGCCATCGCCATTCGGCCGGGCCTTGTCGCAGGTCAGCCCGCTGAGCACCAGCATGTCGTCGCGGAAATTGGCGAGCGGTTCCAGAATCGACGGCAGCGTGTAGCCCGTTCCTGTCTGCTCGGGCCGCCAATGCGCCATGTTGACGCCGTTCGGTACGTACAGAAACGCCACGCGACGCGGCGTATGTGCGACCGCTTCCGCGGCGACGACGCGATTCGGCCAGCCGGAATCGAACAATGGCAGCGCCACCGCCGCTCCCAGCCCCTTGAGCACGCTTCGCCGCGATACGCCACGTCGTGTCATTGTTCCGCTCCTTGAGCTCGACGGTACTGGAAGGGATCGCTCGCCACGATCGCCCGCACCAACACGGAAAACCGATAGTCGTTCTGATCGAGCGCGGTCACGATTTCGTCCACCGCGCATTTGTCATCATACTCGACCCCGCGGCCGAGGGCATACGTCAGCATTTTTTCCGCCAGGCACCGGCCGATCCCCTGCCGGTCCTCCAACAGCACGCGTTTCAGTTCGCGCGGCGTTTTGAACGACCTGCCGTCGGGCAGCGTTCCGGCAGCATCGATCGCGAATTCGCCGTCCCGATCGCGCCATTGGCCGATGGCGTTGAAGTTTTCCATCCCAAAGCCCAGCGTATCCATTTGCTGGTGGCACGAAGCGCAGAGCGGATTCTCGCGGTGCTGCACCATCCGTTCCCGCAGCGAGCCGACGAGCTTCATCCCCTCGGCCCCGTCCAACTCCGGCACATTCGGCGGCGCTGGGGGCGGCGGCGTGCCGAGCAATTGCTCCATGATCCATTTGCCGCGTTTGACCGGCGACGTCCGTGTGGGGTTCGACGTAATCGCCAGCACGCTGGCCTGCGTCAACACGCCGCCGCCACGCGGGGAATCGCCGAGTTCGACGCGGCGGAACTCGTCGCCGGTGACCCCTTCGATGCCGTACAGCTTAGCCAACCGTTCGTTGAGGAACGTGTAGTTGGCGTCGATGAATTCCAGCACGCTGCGATCTTCCCGCATGATGGCAGTGAAGAAGCTCTCCGTCTCCTGTCGCATGGCCTTCCGCAAGGCCTCGTCAAACTCCGGAAAGCGCGCCGGGTCCGGCGAGAAGGAATCGAGCCGGCGGGTTTGCAGCCATTGCCCGCCGAAGTTCTCGACCAGCGCCTGCGACTTGGGGTCGGCCAACATCCGCGCGACCTGGCTATCGAGGTTTGCCCGCAACTCGCCGCGATCGGCCAGCGTGAACAACTCTTCGTCCGGCATCGAGCTCCACAGGAAATACGACAGCCGCGTGGCCAATTCGTACTCGCTGATCGGATAAGCCTCGCCGGCGACCGCATCCGCTGGGTCGTTTTCGATGCGGAACAAGAAGCTTGGCGACGATAGCACGGCGCTCAACGCAAGTTGCAGCCCGCGCTCGAACGGCGCCGGGTGGTCCGCTCCCAGATCATAGAGAGGGAGCAATCCGTCGACTTCCTCATCCGCCACCGGGCGACGGAACGCTCGCTTGGCGAAGTGCGCCAAAATCTCGCGAGCCACTTCACGGCGATCGTTCTCGCCGGGCTGTTTGATCACGATTCGTCGATGCGATTCCGGCAATTTCTCGTCATTCGGCAGTGGCCCGTAATATTCGAGCCATTCGACGTACACGTTCCGGTCGCGCTCGACGCCGTCATCGCCTTGTCCGACAAAGTCGTTCACAAACGCCAACGTGATGCGCCCGGTGTCTTCGGCCTGGAATTGGACTTCGTACTCGCCCGGCGCATCCACGGTATGCGAGACGCTGATGGTCTGCACCTCATCGCGATCGATCCGCACGGAGAGCTTCGCCGTTTCATCGCCGGCCTGATCGGCGTACGCCCGCACGCGGACGATGTACTGCCCCTTCTGCGCGATGCGATCCGGCGCAGTGACCCGATCGTCCTGAGAATGCAATTTGACGAAACCCCGCTCATCGACTTCGCGCGTGGGACGGCTGCGCAGTTTCTTCGCCGCGATGCGCTCATCCTCCGGTCCCGGGCCCGGCATCACGATCGCCTGATCGACGACCTTCTCCGCGGCGGCCAAATACTTCTCGAACAGCACCGGCGGCAGCGACAGCACGTCGCCAATATTGTCGAACCCGTACCCCACGTCGTCGGCCGGAAAATCATCGGCCGGTCGCAGCGCGACACCGGTTAGATCGCGAATCGTGTTGTTGTATTCGGCGCGATTCAAACGACGAATCGTCACCCGCCCGGGATCGCTTTGCTCCTGCCCGCAATCGATCATCAGCACCGCGCGATCGACCCAGTCGCTGAGCAACATCAAATCGTCGGGCGAGACGGGTTCATAGTCCGGCGGCGGCATCACGCCAGCGCGGACCATCTTCAGAATGCTGAGCCATTTCTCCCGATCGGCCATCGCCGACTCAGGAGATTCCCACTTCGTCAGGCTCAACTCGGCTTCGGCAGCTTCATCGCCGTGGCAATCGCCGCAGTAGTTGGCGAGCAACGGCAAAATCTGCTTTTGAAAACCTTCCGCATCCGGCGAAGCCGGCTCTACGCCGCGCGCCTCGACAGCCAAGAGGCCGCCCACAATCAAGGCGAAGCATAGACGCAATCGCTGCATCGCGTGGCTCGCTGGCGGGTTGGTGGAGGAGGGAGGCGGAGGCGCACCGGAGGGAGATCAGCGTCTCCGCCGACCCTTGGACATTATATAAATCGGTCCATATGCGTGTCCACCTTGCAGACCCTCGATATGGGGGTAAAAGCTCGTCCGGCAGATTGCCGACAAATGGCCGGAATTCGCCAGTCGGCAAGGTCGCTTACAGAACAACGCGCCACGGAGAGAAAAAGCCCAGGGAAGGGCCTCGAAGTCGTGGCCAATTGCAACATCTTCGAGGCCCTTCCCTGGGCTTAGCTTGCGCGCCTGTTCTTTCTTGGCTGACAGGCTCACCCCACCGTCGCCAACTCCGCCAACTGCACCGTGGCGCGGTTATGCTCCTTTTCGAGAAACGTCCGCCCCTTCTTCACGTTGAGGTGATCCCAAGGCAGCCGATCGGTAAGTTCAAACGAACTGTGCAATACGCGGTCCACATCGACGCCGGCGTCGGCGAACGCTTGCCACCAGATGGTCGGATTGAACATCTCGTACCAGCTATCGTGCCGCGCGCCGCGGCGCCAGGCCAACTCGATGCCGGCCGCCACGCGGCGATCGCCCCGGCTGAATACGCCTTCCACCAGGCTGATCTCGATATCGTGCCGCTTGAGCATCACGGCCTTGATTCGCCGCTTTTGGAACAAATGTTCCCGCGCCCAGGTAAAGTAGTCGCGCGTCTGCATGCCGGTCCATTGATACGGCGTATGGGCTTTCGGCACGAAGTTCGACACGCTGGCGACCACCTTCGGCGTTTGCCCGCGTTCTTCCTTGCCGATCCGCGCGATCGTCTCCGCCATTTCGATGATGCCGTCCAGGTCGACGACGCGCTCGCCCGGCAGGCCGCAAAGGAAATACAGTTTCACCTGCTGCCAACCATTCTGAAACGCGGTGCGGCAGCCGCGATACAAATCCTCGTTGCTGATCTTCTTGCGAATCTGCTCCCGCATATCGTCCCGCGCCACTTCCGGCGCCAACGTCAGCCCGCGGCGATCGCTGGCCATCATCGCCACGACCGATTCGAGCGCCTCGTTCACGCGCAAGCTCGGTAGCGCGATCTTCACTCCCAAGGGATGGAATACTTCCTGCATCCGTCGCACCAGTTGCGGGAAGTACGGATAATCGCTGGTCGACAGTGACAGGAGCGAAATCTCGCGGAACCCCGTATTGCGGTACGATTCCAGCGCCCCTTGAACAATCGTCTCCACCTCTCGCACGCGCAGCGGCCGCTTGATGACGGTGCTTTGGCAAAACCGGCACTGCCAAGGGCAGCCGCGCATGATTTCGATGGCAATCCGATCATGCACGCACTCGATGTTCGGCACGATCGGCCGCGTCGGCAGCGGGATCGCATCGAGATCGGAAATCACCGCTGGCTCGATCGTCGTCGGAATGTCCGGATAGCGCGGCTGCAACCCAAGAAACTGCCCGTCGCGGCTGTACTCGGGTTCATACAGACTCGGCACATAAGCGAACGGCAATCGCCGCGCCAACTCAACGAGCAATTCCTCGCGCTGTTGCCGTCCCGCCGCGCCTTCGAGCGCGCGGCCAGACGATTGCTTCAGCTCCAGCCACGTATCGCAGATCAACGGCAACGACGGCTCGCCGTCGCCAGTGACAAACACGTCAATAAACGGCGCGATCGGCTCCGGATTCTGCGCACACGGCCCGCCGGCGATCACCAGCGGCTGCGCGAGCGTGCGCTCATCGTTGTGCAAGGGAATGCCGCCCAGATCGAGCACGGTCAGCAGGTTCGTGTAGCAGTTTTCGTACTGCAACGTGAACCCCACGACGTCGAACTCCACGAGCGGCGTGAAGTTTTCCAGGCTGTAAAGCGGCGTGCCGGTCCGCCGCAACTCGCGCTCCATATCAGTCCAAGGAGCGAACGCCCGCTCGCAGGCCCAATCGGCCCGGTCGTTCATCA
>JALHLM010000028.1:0-16436 GCA_022844585.1 Pirellulales bacterium
ACTGCCGGCCGGTCAAAACGCAGCAAAAACCGGAGTTCAGGGCGCGATTTTCAGAATCCGGTGATTGCTGCTATCGGCGATGTACAGCACGCCGTCCGGGCCGATCGCCACGCCATGTGGCCGATTCATTTCGAGAGCCAGCGGGTCGCCGCCTTCGCCCGCGCTCCCCGGCTTCCCCGTGCCGGCGACGCGGACCAGCTTGCCGTCCTTGGCGATGAACTTGCGCACAACGTGGTTCTCCGTGTCGACGATCAACACGTCGTCGTTCGCATCGACGCAAAGATGCTTGGGCCCATTCATCGTCGCCAGCAGTGCATCGCCGCCGTCGCCGCTATTTCCTTTTTCGCCCGTGCCGGCCACCGTGCGAATACGTCCGCCCGGACCGACGACCCGCAAGGCGTGGCCGCCTCTTTCGAGGATGTAAACTTTGCCACGCGAATCAACGGCCACGGCGCGCGGGTCGACGAGCGGCGCTTCGATGGCGGTCGCACCATCCTCTGGCACGCCTTTCTCTCCATTGCCGGCGACCGTGGTCACAACGCCCGTGGCCATGTCGATGCGTCGAATCCGGCGATTGTCGAGATCGGCGATGTAAAGCGCATTGTTGTTCGGACCCAGCGCGAGGCAATAGGTGTCTCCGAACTGCGCCGTGAGCGCAGGCCCGCCATCACCGGCAAAACCTTTTTGAGCGCCCCCCGCGAATGGTTCGATGGTCATCGCGGCCAGATCGAAACGACGCACGCGATGATTGAACGTATCCGCGACGAGCAGTGCGTGGCCCGGACCATAAACCAAGTGATGCATGCCGTTGAACACCGCGTCCTTGGCCGGACCGCCGTCGCCGCCAAAGCCCTCTCCTTCACGGCCAGCCAGCGTTTCGATCATCCCTCTCGCATCGACGCGCAGAATGCGCCCGCCGACCATTTCGGCAATGTACATCAGCCCGTCGCGATCGAAAGCCACGGCGAACGGTTCATTCAACTGTGCGTCGACGGCGCGCACGCCGTTCGCTGGCTTCGTTCCGCCGCCCGCAACGCGTTCAACATGTTCCGCGTAAGCGGGAATTGTCGCCAAGATTGCGACGAGCGCGACGACAAGACGAAATGTGTGCGTGCACATTGAACGTTCACCTTGAATGTAGATTTTGGCGACCGGCAACTGGCGCCGCAGCCGTGGTCGTCAATATACCACATCAAGCAATGATCTCGAAAATCGGCTGGCCCCGATCCATGTCGAGACGTCGTCGCCCCGGCACTTCAAGCTTGCGCGGATCGAGCCCAAGTTGATGCAGCACCGTGGCGTGAATGTCGGTGACGTAGTGCGGATTTTCCACGGCATGGAAACCAAGCTCGTCGGTGGCGCCATGGACGACGCCGCGTTTGATGCCGCCGCCGGCGAGCCAGCAACAGAAGCCTTGCGGGTGGTGATCGCGCCCGGTCCCTTCCGCGCCCGGCGTGCGGCCGAACTCGGTGCCCCAGACAACGATGGTTTCTTCCAATAGACCGCGCCGCTTGAGATCCTTGAGCAGCCCCGCGATCGGCTTATCGACCTGCGATGAGAGCGCGGTGTGATTCCCTTTGATCTCCGAATGGGCGTCCCATGCGCCGCCGCCCCCGCCGCCATGAAAGATCTGCACGAACCGCACGCCGCGTTCCACCAGGCGGCGCGCCACGAGGCAGCGCTGGCCGAACTCGCGCGTCGTGTCGGCGTCCATACCGTAGAGCTGCTGCGTTTCGGCCGTTTCCCGCTGCAGGTCGAGCGTCTCCGGCACCGCGGTCTGCATGCCCGCCGCCAATTCGTAAGAGTTGATCCGCGCCCGCAGCAGCGCGTCATCAGGATACTCGACGGCGGCGATCCGGTTCAGTTGCCCGAGCAGCCGAAACTTCGCAGCTTGTTCCTCGGGGCCAATGTCCGCGCTCGGCTTCACATACGGCAGCGGTTCCGGCCCATCGGTCGCCAATCGCACGCCCGCGTTCTCGGGACCGAGATACGCCGCGCCATGCGTCCATCCGCCCCCGCAACAGTCTCCCGTCGGCGTGCCGAGCACGACGTAATCGGGCAAGTTCTTATTCATCGAACCAAGGCCGTAACTGACCCAGGAGCCGATCGTGGGAAAGGCGCCTTCGCGCGGGTGGCGTCCGGTATGCCAGGTGAGTTGCGTGCCGTGGTCGTTGTGTACCGTCCACAGTGAGCGTACGACGGCGAGATCATCGACGCACTCGCCGACATGCTGAAACCAGTCCCCGACAACGATGCCGCTCTGCCCGTACGGTCGATAGCCCGTCTGCAGCGCCATCAACTGCTTGCGATTCCCATGCGCGGGATTCACGCCCACCAAATTCTTGCTCACCTTCGCGGGATCGAGCACGTCCTTGAACGGCGTTTCTTCGATCGACTTGCCGGCATGGTCGTTGAGCGCCGGCTTGACGTCGAAACTCTCCAGGTGGCTCACGCCGCCGCAGAGAAAAATCCAGATGACGTTCTTCGCCTTGGGAACGAAGTGCGGTTCGCCCGTCGGCGGCGTCCAGGGCTCGGCCGCGGCGCTGCGAATGATGCCCTGCTCGGAAAGCAACGCCGACAGGGCCAAACCGGTGAATCCCATGCCGGTATCGGCGAGAAACGTCCGGCGCGAAATGTTCCCACAGCCGGTGAATAATTTGCGTCGAGAGGACATGGCCCTGATCCATTGCCAAGGTAGCGTTGTCGGCTCTGAAAATCTCCGACTACTGCACTGTCACGAAGTCATTGTGATTCATCAACACCTGCACGAGATTTTCGCGCGCCCGCAGACTCGGCTCCGTCGCGGGCCGCTCGCAATTCGTGGCGTCCGCCACCACGGGCTCTGCGCTTGCCGTGGTCGGGAAGAGGCTGGTTTGCTCCTCCAGAAACTGCGTGCAAGCCAGCGATTCTTCGGGGGAAGGCGCCCGCGCGAGCACGGTTTCGAACGCGCCGCGCACGAACTCGGCATCACCGTGCATGGCCTCGTCGGCATTCAGTTTTCGGGCGAGCGCTCGGGCGTTCGACAACACGAAGTCACTGTTCATCAGCGCTAACGCCTGTTGCGGGACGATCGATTCCTTCCGCTCATAACATTCCGACACCGCCGCGCAATCGAAGATCTTCAGCATCGTCATCTGTTTTTCTTGCGCATGGCGGAAGTACAGGCTGCGGCGCGGGACATTCCCCTGCAGGTGGTCGATTTCCACGCCGCCGCGGGTGAGATCCAGCTGCCCGGCCACATACAGGACGCTGTCACGCACCGCCTCGGCCTCCAAGCGATGCACCGGCATCCGCCAGACGAAGCGATTGTCCTGATCGATCGCATGATTGCTCGGATCGTTTTCGCTCGATCGACGATACGCGGCGCTCGTCATCAACAAGCGATGCAGATGTTTCATCGACCAGGCTGTCGCGGAGCTATCCGCCGCGACCCAGCGCGAGCCGTCCGCGTCGGTTTGCAATTGCCACGATGGCTGCATGAACTCGGCCGCCAGCCAATCCAGCAGCGCCGCGTTGGATGGCGCTCGGCCGTTATTGCCGAAATCGTACATGCTCGGGACGATCGCCTGGCCGAAATGCCGCCGCCAAATGTGATTCACCGCGACCCGCGCCGTGAGCGGATTGCCGGCTTCCACCAACCACCGCGCGAAAGCCAACCGGCGTCCGGTGCTGGTCGCCGGATACACGGGCGTCAATGGCGAATATTGCTCGGTCGACTCCGCCGCCGCTGTTCGCGCCGCTTCCAGTTGCGTTTTCGCTTCGGCAAGCTGCGCCTCCGCATTCTTGAGCGCTTCTTGAGTCGGCGGCTCTTCTGGCTTCACCGCCGCGCGGGCGGCATCGACCGCCTGCTGTTTGTTCAGCACTTCGAGTTCCGCGCGCACCGCATTGGCGCGCCGTTCCGCGGCGGCGGCGGCCTTGGACAATTCCGCCACGTCGGCGGCAGGCGGCTGACTGTATTTCGCATCGTCGGCCTTGATCCGTGCCCGTAGTGACGTCAACTCGGCTTCCCTCAAACGCAACGTGAGCTCGTTTTGCAGCGCACCTGGCGAGGCCGCGGCGTGACTCGAAAGCGCCGCCGCATGCGCCGCGATCGCCGCTTCTTGCGCGGCAATCAGGCTACCTCGAATCTCGGCGCGCAGGCCGGGATAGTGCGCGGTCGAAGGCAATGTCACCGGCGAGGCCGCGAATGCGCCGCCCCAGGCCGCCGGCACCCCCGGCTCCAAAGGATGCTCCTTGTCGGGCTGCCGATCATCGCCGCGCAGAAACAGGTACGTCGGCGTCGCCAGGTCCGCATCGTAGGCGCGCGCCAGGCCGTCTTTCTTGGTGTCCAGCTCTGGCGCCAATGCGTCGATCCGCACGTTGTGCGGCTCGAAGATCGCGCGCAGGCGGTAATACTCTTGATGCGAGATCGCGTCGTACTTGTGATCGTGGCAACGGGCGCATCCAAGCGTCATGCCGAGAAAGGCCTGGGCGGTGTGGTTGACGACGTCCTGCATCCACGTTTCGCGACTGAGCATCTTGTAGTTGCGCACCAGATAACCGGTTGCGCGTAGCGCGTCCTGATCGTCCGGCGCCAGCTCATCCGCGGCGAGCATTTCTACGACCATCCGGTCGTAGCCTTTGTCGGCGTTCAACGATTCCACGATCCAATCGCGCCAACGCCAGATATGCGGCTGGCTATCGCGAATCTGTCCGCCGTCAGTCCAGCCGGCCCAATCGCTGTAGCGCCAAACATCCATCCAATGCCGCCCCCACCGCTCGCCGTAACGCGGACTCGCGAGCAATTGCTCGACCACGCGCTCATAAGCAGCTGGCGACCTATCGGCGAGAAACGAACGAAGTTCCTCGCGCGTCGGCGGCAAGCCAGTGAGATCGAGATACAACCGCCGCAACAAGACATGACGCGGCGCCTCTGGCATCGGCGTCAGCCCGCGCTGATCGTGCTCGGCGGCCAAGAAAGCGTCGATTGGGTTTTGCCTCGCGTCCGCCGTCGCGCTGTGCGGGATGGCCGGCCGCGTGACGCTCGACAATGGGCGCCAAACATAGCGTCCGCGGAACTTTTCGCGCGCAGCCGTGGCGGCGGCGAGTTGTTCAGAGTTGAGCTCCGGCTCGGTGTGTCCCGGCGATCGTCCGGCCAGCAACTCCAGCTCGTTGCCCAGCCCGTCGCCGTCCGTGTCTTCGTCGGCGATGAACTCCAGTCGGCTCACCATGTCGGCTGGGCGGTGGGCGTCTTCCAGTTCGGAGCCGAGCATCATCAACCGCTCGCCGAACGTATTGTGCGGCGGCATGTCTTCGAGCGCCGCCGGATCATCGACTCCGGCCGGCACGTCATGGCACGCTACGCATTGGCCAATGGATTTCGGCAGATAGGCGTCGTAGTAGCGCGCCAGCGATTCTTGATGCTCCGGCCGCGCCAGCGCCCCGTCGGCGCTCACCAAAACCGTGACGATCAACCATGCACATCGCTTCAGCACAGCCAACTCCTCCGCCAGGCCAGCCACGAACGGAACGCATCAACGAGCGTCAATATAACCCGAACGGGAGTCCCATGGCAATCAAGCCGGAGCCGTCAATTCCCAGCTGTCGCGAGGCGACATGGCCGCAACGCGAGGAATTTCACTCAGCTGGCGGAGCGAAGCCGCGGCGCATGGTGTTTTCGGTGATCGTCCGCGGCACGACAAATTGCAACAGATAGTCCGCGCCGCCGGCCTTGCTGCCGATGCCGGACATTTTGAAGCCGCCGAACGGTTGGCGGTTGACGAGCGCGCCGGTGATCGCGCGGTTCAAGTAAAGATTGCCGACCTGAAACTCGCGCCGCGCCTGGTCCAAGTGCGCCGGGCTGCGCGAGAACACGCCGCCCGTGAGCGCGTATTCCGTTCCATTGGCTACTTGTAGCGCTGCGGCGAAATCCTGGACACGTAGCACCGCCAAGACCGGACCGAAAATCTCTTCCTGCGCCAACCGCGCTTGCGGCGAAACGTCCGTGACAATCCGCGGGCCGATGTAGTAGCCCTCGCCTGCTAATGTGCCGACGTCACTTGCCAGCGCCACGCGCCCATCTTGCTCTGCGAGTCGGCAATAATCCTGAATCCGCGCGAACGCCTCGGCGTCGATCACCGGTCCGACATCGCTGCCGGGCGCTTCGGCCGGACCGATCGACAGGCTCCGCGTCGCTTCGACCAGGCGTTCCACAAACACGGCATGAATCCGCTCCAACACAATCACGCGCGAACAGGCCGAACACTTCTGTCCTTGATAGCCGAACGCGCTCTGCACAACCCCGAGCACCGCTTCGTCGAGATCGGCGTCGTCGTCGACGATGATCGCGTTCTTCCCGCCCATCTCCGCGATCACTCGCTTTACGCCGCCGACCGCTTGGGGCGAAGTCGCCGCCGCCCGAGCGTGAATCGCCAAGCCAACTTGCCGTGAACCGGTAAAGGCGATGATGGCCGTTTGCGGATGCTCCACCAGCGCCGCGCCGGCCGCCGCGCCCTCACCTGGCAAGAAATTGACGACACCGTCGGGCAGTTGCGCGGCGACGAACAGCTCCATGAGTTTCGCCGCCACGATCGAAGACTGCTCCGCTGGCTTCATCACGACAGTATTTCCCGTCGCGAGTGCCGCCACAGTCATGCCGGTTAGAATCGCGAGCGGAAAATTCCACGGCGCGATCACCGCCGCCACGCCGCGCGATTGATAGACGAACCGATTCTCCTCCCCCGGGACATCGACGCCCTGCGAAGTCTCCAGGAAAATCGCCTGCTGGGCGTAGAATTCGCAAAAATCGATGGCCTCGCAAACGTCCGCATCGGACTCGCGCCAACCCTTGCCGGTTTCGTGCACGATCCACGCGGACAATTCCCAGCGCCGGCGCCGCATGCCGTCAGCGACGGCGCGCAGGTATTCCGCTCGCTGGGCAGCTCCGAGCGCGCTCCACGCCCGCCAAGCGGCATGCGCGGTCGCTACCGCTTCCGCGGCCAACGTTGCGTCGGCCGACGCCGTCGAGCCAACAATCTGCTTCGAATGCGAAGGATTCAGTGACTCGATCTTGGCCGCTGTATCAATCTCGCGCCCGCCAATCACGAGCCGATGGTGGCGTCCGAACTGCGCGCGCACCGACTCCAGCGCTGTTTGCATCGCCTGCCGCACGTCGGGCTTAGTGAAATCGGCCGGCGGTTCATTGTGAAATCGCGGCGCGAAGGGACCGTCGTGATGCGGCGCGTTCTGACGTTCGGCGGAGTGTGGCGCGCGTAGCGCGTCGAGCGGGTTCATCAGCAACTTCTCCGGGGCCACATGCTCGGAAAAGCTGGCCCGTAGGAAAGAATCGTTCGAGGTGTTTTCCAACAATCGTCGCACCAGATACGCCATGCCGGGAATCAATTCTCCGAACGGCATGTAGACGCGCAAGCGATACCCCAGTTGCACGAGCGCATCTTTTTCGGCGTCGCCCATGCCGTAGAGCATCTGCATTTCGAGGGCATTGGTCGGCAAGCCTAGGTGTCGCGAAACGGCGATGCCATGCGCCAACGAGCGCAAATTGTGACTGCCGAGCGCCGGCCGCAGCCATTGACGATTGCGCAGCACAAAGCGAGTGGCCTGTTCGAAGCAGGCGTCCGATTCCCACTTCTGCTGGAACACCGGAATCGGCCAACCCGTGGCCTGCGCATGCACCGTCTCGTAATCCCAGTACGCCCCCTTGACCAATCGCACCCAGACCGGCGTCCCGCGTTGCTGCGCCCAATCCCGTAGCCGCACCAGGTCGTCCAAGGCGTCGCGCAGATAGCACTGAATTACAATGCCCACGTCGGCCAGGTCGCGGAATTCCTCTTCCAGAAAGATCTCCTGAAAGATGCGGAGCGTGAGATCCTTCGTCTTGTACGACTCCATATCAACATGCACGTACGTCTGCCGCTCGCGCGCCACTCGCAGCAACTTACGCAATCGCGCTCCGACGCGCCGCGAAGTCCCTTCGGGATCGATCGCATCGAACCGACAATCGAGCGCCGATAATTTAATGGAGACGTTCATCCGCGGCAGCGGTCCGTAGTCGGCGCGATCGACTTGCGGCGCTTCCGGCCAGGCGTTCGCAACCGGGGCGATCGATTCGATCAGCCCGATGTACGCCTGTAAGTAACGCTCTGCCTCCGCTTCACTGGCCACGGCCTCGCCCAGCAAATCGAGCGTGAACGCGCGCCGCAACTTGCGTTGTCGCACGGCGGCGCTCAGAACTTCATCGGCGTTCGTGCCGGCAATAAATCGTCGCGCGTGGTTCATCGCATTGCGGCGCGCGGCGATCGCCAGCGCGCGACCCGCCAAGGAATCTGGCTGGGCCACAGCGAGCCCCATCCGCACCGCCGACGGCAGAAACTGCCGCACTTCGTCAAAATACTCATGCAGATGCCGGAGTACCGCCTCGCTCGAACCCAACATCGGCAACACGTCGACAAACCGGAACATCTGCACCTTGACCGACTCGTCCTGCATCGCCCAGGACATGATCCGGTCTTCCCACCAGCGCCGCTCCAATACGTTCGGCTGCCGCGCCGAAGCCGCCGCCAGCAACTGCCGGCCGACCTCTTGAGTCGTCCGTTCGATGGCCGCTAAGTCCGCCCCGGTGAAGTCGTCCATGAAAACAGATTCCGTGCCAGGCCTTCTCGAATCTTGGAGTCAGAAGCGTTAGCGCCTGGAGCGCATTGTAAAGGACGCTTTACTCTGTTCCCTCCGGGCGCTCACGCTTCCGGCTCTAAGAATTGTACGGAATTATTCCTCCGAGGGTTCCGCTTCCGACGTCGCGCCGCGCAGCTTCTTGCGGAGCGTCATCCGGTGCAATCCAAGCGTGCGGGCGGCTTCCAAACGGTTGCCGCGATGGAAATCCAACGCTTTATGCAGCGCGGGCGGTTCGACGATCGCCAACAGCCGCTCATACATGTCCGTGGGCTGCGGTTCCCGCGCGAGCAAGTCGTCGGCCCATTGCGCCACGGAGTCCTGCACACGTCGCGCGATGTTCCCGTCGGCGGCGCGGCCTACTTCCAGGGGCGGCGGCAAGTGCTCCGCGCCGATGACGCCGCCCCGGGCCAGGATCGCGCTATGCAATACCGCATGGCGCAGCTCGCGGACATTTCCGAACCAACGGCGACGTCGCAGCGCGGCAATGGCGCTCGGCGAGAATTCCGGCCGCTCCCCGCCTGGCCATTCCGTATGTAAGAAATGCCGCGCCAACGACAACAAGTCGTCGCCACGCTCGCGCAACGGAGGCAGTCCGATCTCGAATCCGGCCAGTCGATAGTACAAATCCTCGCGAAACGTCCCTTCGCGCACGCCGGTGCGCAGGTCGCGATTCGTCGCCGAAATCAGCCGCACATTGAACTGCCGCTCCGTCGTCCCTCCGACGGGAGTCACCTGACCTTGTTCCAGCACGCGCAGCAGTTTGACTTGCAGCGACAAAGGGATCTCCGACGCTTCGTCCAAGAACAAAGTGCCGCCGTCGGCCGATTCCAACAGCCCGCGCCGATTCTCCACCGCGCCGGTGAACGCGCCGCGCACGTGGCCGAACAACTCGCTCTCGGCGACTCCCTCACTAAGCGCGGCCAGATTCACGGGAATGAACGGCCGCTCCGCCCGCGGAGAATGTCGGTGCAGGGCCGCGGCCACTAGTTCCTTGCCGGTCCCGCTTTCGCCGGAGATCAACACCGGCGCTTCCGTCGGCGCGGCGAGCGCGATGCGCTTAAACACTTCCTGCATCGGCGGACTCGAACCCACCATGCCCCCCGGCGACGCCACGAGCGATTCCGTCGAAGTGGTAGGCCGCTTGCGCGTGGCCTGGCGCACCGCCGCGACGGCGCGATCCGGGTCAAACGGCTTGGTGAGATAATCCGAAGCGCCCTGCGACATCGCGCGGACCGCGGTGTCGAGATCGCCGAACGCGGTCATCACCACGACCGATGCGGCGCTCGACGCTTCGCGCAGATCGCTCATCGCTTCCAGTCCGTCGCGGCCCGGCAAACGCACGTCCAACATGATGACATCCGGCGGGGCTTGGCGTGCGCATCGCAAAGCGTCCTCCGCCGTGGCTGCCGAAAACACTTCATGGCCCTCGCCGGTAAGCACGCGCTCCAGCGCCCAGCAAATGCTCTCTTCGTCATCAACTACGAGTACGCGGCTCAAGGCATTCGTCCTATGAATGAGTTGAAATCATGCTAACGGCGAACGTCTTCCGTCTCTCGCTCCGCGAAAGGAAATGCCCTTTCGCGGAGCGAAAGGAGACTATGTCGTAGCACCGGCAGCAACTGTTTCGGTAGTGTTCGTCGTGTCGTCAGTCACGGCGGGAAACAGTGCCTCGAAGCACGCGCCGTCGCCATGCCGATAGCTCAATTCACCGCCGCAGTCTTCCATGATTCTCCGGCAGATCGCCAATCCGAGCCCGATCCCCTCCGCCTTGGTCGTGACAAATGGCTCAAAGGCCGACGCCGCCACATCGGTCGCCAAACCCGGGCCGGAATCGCGCACTTGAATGCACGTGCGCAGATCGTCGCCATGCTTCGTCGTCACGATGACGTTCCCACCAGCCCCGGCTGCATCGACGGCGTTGATCAACAGATTGGAAATTAAATGCCGCAAGTTCTCGGAACTGACCGGCACAATCGTCGCATCGGCGTCGTCGTTCCATTCCAAAGTCACGCGGCGATGTCGCAACATCGGCGACAGTAACCGCACGATTTCCTGGCGAACCTCCCCCACTCGGCAACTCCCGTGCGCCGGCCGCTCTTCGCGTCCCATGACCAAGGATCGCTGAACGTGGTCCGATAGCAAATCCAATTGCCGCGCCGCGACGTCCAAACTCTCGATGTCGCCGTAGTTGCAGTTCTTGCGATGAATCCGCACAGCCATCTGCGCTCCGGCGGCGCAGTTGCGCAGTTGATGCAGCAAACCCGCGTTCCATTGCCCGACGACGGTCATCCGCTCCTGCCGTTGAATCGTCTGTCGAAAACCGTCGAGTTGATCCGCCAATTGATTCGCAGCAACGGCCAGCGAACGCAGTTCGTCATGCGGGCCGTCGACAACGAGTCGGTCCGTCCTCCCCGCCGCGAGTTGCGCTAGATGTTGCCGCAGGCGTTCGATGCGGTCGGCAATCCTCCAGGCCAGACGCAATCCCGCTGGCACGCCGATGCCGGCGCCGACGAGCCCCACCAACAGCGGCGGCCAAACCGCGGTGGCGACGGCGTCCCACCACAGCGCATGCGGAAACAGCACATGCAACGTCTCGCCACGCGTGTTCGCGGAACGCGAGGTCTGCGCAACCGTGCAATGCAAATACTTCTCGCCCCGCTGGTCGGCAATGACCCGCACGCGCTCGGCGTTTTCCGACTGTCGCGGCGAGAGTTCCGGAAACGGAAACGCGGCGAGCGCCGGGTCGCTCAGCGTGACGACCTTCCCGGCCTCATTCGTGACCGCCAATTGCGTGCCCGAGAGGTCGCGCACCTGCGCCAGCACAGCGTCTGTCAACGGGAACCGCGAATTCGCCAAGGTCGCCGCCATCGAATGCAACTGGTGCTCGATCCGCCGATCCGCTACGCGCCCGGACCAGACCGCGCCCAATAGCGCCGCGCCCACGATCGCGAACCCCAATACGCCCAGGTTCGGCAACAGCAGTTGATACCGAATCGGCCAGGTGATGTCCGGCGCGGCGTTCTCGGTCATGGCGATTCCGATTCGGGCGACTCAATCGTCCGCGATGCGCGGCCAGCACCCTAAATTGTCAATCATTCCTGAGCGATTGGCAATGCGGAGCGACACCTACTCGACGGCACGTCAGCCTTGTCGACCCAGGGAAGTTGGGGACAATACCTGTCGAACCGTGCGGCACAGGAACCTAGCTTTATGCCCAATCGCAACTTCGACGAACGCACCGACACCCTGCTAGCCGGCCTCCGACAATCCGGCCAATACAAGCGTCTGGCCTACGTCGCGGGCCCGATGTCGGCGACCGCGACGATCGAAGGCCGCGGCCAGGTGATTGTGCTCTGCTCCAACAATTATCTCGGCCTGGCCGACCATCCCGAAGTGATCGCCGCCGGCCACGACGGGCTCCGGGCCTACGGCGCCGGCACCGCCAGCGTCCGCTTCATTTGCGGGACGCTGGCCTGCCATCGCGAGATCGAGGAAACCATCGCCCGCTTCGTCGGCGCGCCGAGCGCGCTCACGTATGTCAGTTGCTGGAACGCGAACGAAGCCTTGCTGCCCACGATCGCCGGCGAAGGGGACGTGATTCTGTCCGACGAGTTGAACCACGCCAGCATCATCGACAGTTGCCGCCTGGTCCGCGGCGCGACCAAGGCCGTCTACCGGCACAGCGATCTCGACGACCTGGAATCCAAGTTGCACGAGCATGCCGACAAGGCGGCGCGGTTCGTGATCACCGACGGCGTCTTCAGCATGGAAGGAGACGTCGCGCGGCTGCCGGAGATTGTCGAGCTATGCCGGCGTTACGAGGCGATGCTGATCGTCGACGACTCGCACGGCGTCGGCGTCCTCGGCCTGACCGGGCGCGGCACGCCGGAACATTTCGGCCTGCTCAACGAAATCGATATCCTCACCGGCACGCTCGGCAAAGCACTCGGCGGCGCGGCCGGCGGTTACGTCGCCGCTTCGCAGGCGGTCATCGATTTGCTCGTCCAACGCAGCCGGCCGAGCCTGTTCTCCAACGCGCTGCCCGCCACCGTCGCCTACAGCGCACGGCGCGCGATCGAAATCGTCGAACGCGAACCGGAACGCGTTGCGCGCCTGCACGCCAACGTCGCCACCATGCGCGCCGGGCTGAGCAAACTCGGCTTCGACCTGCATGATTCCCCCACGGCGATCATCCCGATCATGATCGGCGACGCGGCCGCGGCGATCGCCAAAAGCGAACGCCTGTTGGAACTCGGCGTGATGGTCGTCGGCTTCGGCTTCCCCGTCGTCCCGCAAGGCCAGGCCCGGCTACGCGTCCAAGTCTCCGCGGCCCTCGAACCGGAGCACATCGAACAAGCCCTGGACGCGTTCGCGAAACTCTGATCTTGGCAACCCGCTCCGCCGCGCCTGCGGCGGTTTGGCACTCCTCCAAAATCTGCTAGGATATCTCCCAGCCAATCAGGCCCCACGCGCCCGTGGCGCAACTGGATAGCGCATCGGTCTTCGGAACCGAGGGTTACAGGTTCGAATCCTGTCGGGCGTACTTGGTAGATAAGGACTTACGACGAGTGCTAAAATTCGCGGTGCCTCTACTGGCACGGAATTGGCACGGAATTCGGTTGGCGAGAGCATAAAAAAAACGGCCCCATGCGAGTACCAGTCGCATGAGGCCGCCGCAAACCCTTCGGCTTGCTCGGGTGTGTTCATTTCACCTTGTTAGCTGGAGGGTCATTTCATGGCTCGACGTCCGCGACCGTGGTTTCGCAAGTCTCGCAAAGCCTGGTTCGTCACCCTCGGTGGCGTTCAACACAACCTTGGCGGCTCGAAGAAGGAAGCCTTCGACCAATTCCATCGGCTGCTCGCGAGGCCGCAATCGCGAAGAGTCTCTCGGCATTCGCTGGCCGTCATCATCGACGAGTTCTTGGAGTTTTGCCGACTTCATCGGTCGCCCGCCAACTTCATTAACTACCGCCAGCGGCTCCAGCGGTTCATTTCGCGTTGGCCGAACCTGCGTCCAGACGAGCTTCGCCCCTTTCACGTTGAGAAATGGGCCGACGCTTACGAAATCTCGCGGACGACGCGGCGAAACTATCTGCGTGCCATCAAGCGTTGCATGAGGTGGGCCAAGCAGCAGGGATACATCGACGCAAATCCCATCGCAGATTTGGAAGTCCCTTCTGGCGAGGCCCGGGAGGTCGTCATCCGGCCGGAAGAATTCGCTCGAATTCTCACCTTTGTCCGCGACGAAGCGTTTCGGCAACTGCTGCTGGTTGCTTGGGATTCCGGCTGCCGGCCGCAAGAGATTCTGAAGGTCACCGCCATGCACGTCGACGTGACGAATTCGCGATGGGTGTTCAAGCTGGTCGAATCGAAGATGAAGAAAAAAGTTAGAGTCGTTTACCTCACCGAAAACTCGCTCGACATCACGAAACGCTTGATGGTCGAGCATCCCAAAGGGCCGTTGTTCCGCAACTCGCGAGGCCAGCCGTGGACGGTGACCGCCGTCGCTTGTCAATGGAAGCGGTTGCGTGTCCGCATCGGCCTGGAGGAATACCAGCGACTGGGGCAAGTTCCCGAGGCCGCGATGATTGACGAGGTGCTCCAACGTTGGAAGACGACTTGGAAAGAGCAAGGCAAGAAGGTGACCAAGAGCGACCGCGAATTGTTTGTCGAGGCTCGGCGGCACGTGCGGAATCGTGAGGCCGCTTTGCTGGCTCCTCGATATTCGCTTTATGCATTCAGGCATAGTTTTGCGACTCGGGCGCTGGAGCATGGCATCGACGCATTGACCGTCGGCACATTGCTCGGTCACGCCGACGGGGGAAGTACGCTCGCCCGTGTTTATTCTCACCTTGCTGGGAACTCGCAACGCTTGCTGGAACAGGCTCGACGAGCCACCGAGTGACGTGTGAAGCTCGAATTACATCCTCAGGTGTTTAAGTTTCGTATGCCGGCGGGGCGGTTGAACCGCCGGTTCGCCGGTCTTCGTGCGACAAGCGTCGACGTAAAGGAGCAGGTCGTGTTTGGCCACGCGAATCGCCCCACCGCGTCCAACACGACATGCAGAAAGTCGGCCAGATTCGACCAAGTGGTAGACGAGCGAGCGGCTCACTTTCAGGCAGCTTGCGACTTCCGAAACGGTGAGGAGTTCTAAATCGTAACCCGTCGAATGGTTGCCCGTTTGCATCGCTGTTCGCCCGATTGGACTTGCCATGATTTCTGTCGTTGCGGAACCTAGTCGCATTCCAATCGGAAGTTAATCCACGGCGTGATGCTTCCGATATCGCAATCTATCGTTCGTCAAATCGGGACATCCTTCGAGCACCCATTCAATGAGTTCGTTTCGACTCCACTTAGTGCCGGCAATGCCGACCTTGTCGGGCATCGTTCCGGCTTTATGCATTCGCCACACCTCGCGCTCGGAAATCCCCAGCAGTTCCGCCGCCGCCTCGTCGTCGACTAAAAGGGACAGAGCGCTAATCCGTCGACGCCGTTTCCTCTTTGGCGGCAGCTTGGGCGGGAAGTCTGTGCCTGCCGACCCATTTTCTGTCAGTTCAATTCGATAGTTGTCCGGTGACGCTTGATTCATTGCACGCAACCGTTCATGGCGTAGGCGTATTGACTGTCTGTAATCGAGTACAGCGGTGTGGCGGATGTGCGTATCTGATTGCCGAAGTTATTGATTTGTTGGCAGCGATAATTCACAAGTTATGTTCCGACCACTCTTGCCGAATGGCGTTCTCGCCGCCATTCTGCGTAGAATTGCAGTTTTCGCGGAGGCCCATGTAGCCGTCGTCGCCGAGTGCAATCTCCCGTCATCCAACGAGGAAGGCGGCGGTGTTTTTTAGGCGGTTCGCTAGTGATTGAATCGACCGCCTCTCGGGTCACCCGCTCAAATCGGCAGATGATGATTACTTGCTCGGCCGGAAGAATTCTGCTTTGGGACATGACAACACGCTCGCACGTTCCTTAACTCAGAGCCATTTATTCGGCGGCCCATGCGTCCGTCAGGCTTTGAAACCGCTGCCTGCTTGCGGCTCGAAGTCGACGTGAGTCGACCTCCTATGAAAGGAAACGAACAAGGCAAGCCCCAGCGGTGCGGACGGCACGCGTTTTTTGGGATTTCTGCCAAAGAAGAAATTCTTGACTTATGGCACTCGCCTGTGGCACGTTTGGAAATGCCAAGTCGAAGCCATAAGAACGACCGCAGAAAACACGGCCCCCCCCCGCGGCCGCTTTTCAGACAACACCTTTGCGACGAAGGTGCTAGTGCGGCAAAGGAACGCGAGGCTTTGGACGGCCTGCTTATCGAACGCACGCATGCATGGCGACATGAATCCGAATCGCCACCTTTGGACAAGGCGATACTTCAGAGATACGCCAAAGCAATGAGAGAATACGCACGCGTCCTAATCAACGGCCAACACGTTAATGATTACCCAACTACTAGTTCCGAAAATGCGGCAGTCGCTGCGGCTAACCATATCATTCGGCAATCGGAACGACAACGAATCGAAGACCTCATTTTCGGTTTCAAGTCGTGGGCGCTAGCCTGGGCCGAGCTATCTGCGACCAACGACGATTTATTCGACATGGATATCGACGCGGAATGAGTGACGATTCACTACGGCTCGCACAAACTGGTGCGACCTACTTCCCGAGCCTTCTCCAAGGCCCTCGAACCACATCTGGGGTCACTCCAGTGATTTCTGCCAATTCCTTCCATTCAACGTCAAAACCGAAGTGCCACAGGAGGTATGCAAACTCAT
>JALHLM010000028.1:16446-20468 GCA_022844585.1 Pirellulales bacterium
GTGAAGGCGATTCAAGAGTCCAATGTTGTCGAAATCGCCAGGTGAGGATACGAGCGTCAAGTCGCTATTCCGTTCGTCGAGGTCCGACGCGTTTGGCAGTGCTTTGCGTCTCAACAAATCAATCCAATGATGGCGTAACATTGCTTTTAGGTATGGCACCCGAACTCCGCGTCGTGTCAAGAGATTCTGCATTGCTGGCAGATGTTCTGGCGAAAAATGCTTCGCCAAAAAATCATTCAGCAGCTCGTTTGCTTCCCAGTTCGACGAGCGTGTGTGCATTCTCGCATTCTTTGCGAGGAGGCAATTCAATGCCAGGAACGATTTCCCCACGAGATTATCGACCGAACTGGTCGCCGTTGAACTGCTTGGCATTGACGCTGTAGACATGAGTCCAGCATTGCCGTCGTAAAGCCTATGCATTGCTGACATAACGAGCGGCGACTTTGATGTTCCAAGGCGGCATACGACATCTGAAACTAATTGCTGCTGGATGTCGTGATGGTGTTTGTGGGCATCGGCCATGACTTCAATGCACACTGCCTTTTCAAATGCTGACACGTCGGCAAGAGCGAATTCTCCAAAGAGCGTAAACAAGCAAGGATGCGAAATCTTGTAGTTCTTCGCGTAGTTTTGGATAAAGCTATCAGTCTTGGCCTCCCGCTCCAGCGTTGATGAGAGTGTGAAGAGGCGGTCAGACCAGAAGCGGCCACCTGGAAGACGAGTTTGCCAGGCCTGTACTCTGAGCAAACTGCGAATAACTTGAACTGCAAATTCTTTGCGTCTTTTGCCTCCACTCAGTGATGAGTCGATTAGCTGACGTACGCTCAGACGTGTCGCATGGTCTCCAGGTGCAACTGAAAGCGTCCAGGCGACCATTCTTGATAGTGCCGATAACGCGTCGGGCCTCACATGTTCAGGGCAAACGCCAGCAATGACGATGTCCTCAAATGCACAGATTGAGTCAAAGGCAGTCGCCGTAAGCTCGGAAAGAAGCTCGACTGGCGGATGCTTAAGCGTAGACAAGAGCCACAAGCAAGGGGCGCACATCAGCGGGTCTTTCAGGGCCTCCCTGGCGGCGATAAGAATGACCGGACGAAACTTCTCGGGCAACGTGGAGAGTCCGTTCGCTGACGCCATCACTGCCCGAAAGACGTCCGCAACGGTGATTCGCCGTCGATAGAACTCAGATAATACGATGGCGTATGCGAATTGGTCGTCCAATGCAAAAAGGAGGCGGGCGGCCACATCGCGAATCGAATCCACTTCGAGGCTATTTGCGAGCCATTCTCTCCAGCCCAAGAGGTCCGCTCTCGGCCGCGACGCGAATTGTTCGCGGATGTGTTGGAATAACGACAGCCAAAGTTGGCGATAGCGGTCGGACAAGAGAATGGTCAATTCCCTGATATCGACGAGAATCTCGGGGGCAGATGCAATCTGGGCGTCGGCCGATTCTGCCGCTCTCTGAAAGAACCCCACAATCCTCTCGCCGATTTGAATGCATTCGCGGTGGTCTGCCTCCCAGGAATAAATTGGGCTCCGAGATTCAAAGCCGCTGGGCATCCATTGCGGCCTTGTCGGCTCATTTGAGTCGTCGTCCATACCGTTTGCCCTCGATTCTATAGCCCATTAGGTAAAACGACCCAAAATGGCTTGAGCGGTAAAGGAGTGTCCCATTTTTTGGGAAGATGCAATGAAACCCAGTGAAGTATTGGGTTAGGCCCTTTCGAAGCTGCGTGAAATAACGTACCTTATTTCATCGGAAGTCACCATCTAACAAGGGGTTGCGTCGGCACAAGCGACCAATAAACCTGGTAGACAGCGTGAAATAAGGCGGAACTGGAGGTCGATGCAGAGAAAAGGAAAGCGTAGGACGGATACTGAACACATGACGACGCAAGGACTGCGAACAATCCGCGAGAACGGCCACGGTGAAGCGGCGTTTGCTATCGAGTTGGTACCAAGGCGGATTGAACTTGCACCGCATAACTCGAAAGACGCCCTCATCCCATTCGCTCGCCGCGACAGTCTGGTTGCATGGTTCGAGCTTTACCTCGCCATTGAGGCGGGCCCCGAAGACTCGAACACCTTCAAAGCCAAGCGACGCGATTTGGAAGAATTCCTATCGTATTTCACGTTGGCAACCGGCGCCGACTGTCCCGACCAATGGACGCGGTCGCTGACCGAAGGGTTCTTGAGGCATCTTCTCGCTAAGCGGAAGCTTGCGGCTACGACCGTGAACCGAGTCCTTGCGACTTTGAAACACGTCTCGGTTTGGGTCCACAGAAGGCGACACTTCCTTGCAGGAAAACCATGCGAGAGGGTGAAGGACATCACAACCGACGTTCCTGAGTGGCGAGGCCTAGAGGACCTCCAGGTTAACCGTCTGAAATCTGCGGCAGAGCAGCTTTGTCACATCCACACGCGAGCTGACCAAAACCCAATCCGGGACCGAGCAATCCTTCTCGTTTTGCTCCACACGGCACTTCGCGCCTCAGAACTCCTCGCACTCGACCTCGAACAGTTCGACGGAAAATACGTCGCCAACATTCAGCGGAAAGGCAAAGCGGTTACCCGTGAGCTCCTTATCGCAAAGCATGCGCGCGACGCCCTAGACCAGTACATCGTCGAGGTTCGTGGCAGAAAACCTGGGCCGCTGTTTCAGTCTCGAACTGGCGGCCGCCTTGCTCCGCAGAACGTCGACACTGCCCTCAAGAAAATCGCTGCTCAGGCAAACGCCATGCTTTCCAAGCCAGAGCAAATCCATCTCTCCGCTCACATGCTTCGCCACACGATGCTCCGAAAGGCGGCCGACCTGAAGGATATTCGCTATGCTATGAGGCTATCTGGTCATACGTCGAGCAAATATATTTGGCGGTACATCGAACCGAGCCGGAAAGAGCAAGAGCAGGCTTTGGAGGAATTGTACTGACTAGGTCATAGCGGCCCTAATCTGTTGCAGTAATTCGTCGTTTTTCCTAGAGCATCCGCCTCGTTTTTTTGCCATTCACGCAAGCGGTAAATGTCGTTGACCAGCCCTCAGCCAGGCCAGATTCTCCGCGGCACGCTTTTCAGCGAGCCGATGCGCGTGGAGACGGTCCGTCCAAACGGGACGAGCTCGTGGGTTCTAGGTTTGGTCGGACAACAGACTGAGCGCTTCCGCAGTGTGACGTTGACGGATGCCGACTTTGCCCGGTTGTCCGTGCTGGAAACGACGTGCATTTACGACGGTGACGCCAATCTGCTCCGCCTTGGGCTTCAAGCCTATTCGCTCGGCATCGCCTACGAGTTCGACCCTTACTTCGGTCTTTCAATTTCTCGCGTTGACCCACTCCCGCACCAACTTGAGGCAGTTTACGACTATTTGCTCAAACTGGCCCGTGTTCGTTTCCTCTTGGCCGACGACGCCGGCGCCGGCAAAACCATCATGGCGGGACTCCTCATCCGCGAATTGAAGCTCCGCGGTCTGGCCGAGCGGGTGCTCATCGTCACGCCGGCTAATCTGTCTTTTCAATGGCAACGGGAGCTGAAGGAAAAGTTCGACGAGAAGTTCCTCTTGCTCAAAGGCAGCGACATCCGCGAACAGTTTGGCATGAACCAGTGGATGGAGCAGAAACATGTCATCACGTCGCTCGACTTGGCGAAACGCAATGAGATTCTGCCAGGCCTGCGCCAGGCCCATTGGGATTTGGTCATCGTGGACGAGGCTCATCGGCTTTCGTGGTCGCCACCGGCCAGAAAAACCGCCCGCTACGCATTGGGCGAGCTTCTCCGCGATACGTCCGACCATTTTCTCTTGCTTACCGCTACACCACATAAAGGCGACCCGGACAACTTCAATCTGTTCATGCAGCTCTTGGACGCCGACGCCTATGCAGACGTCCGTTCGATTCGAGCGGCGATGGACCGGCAGCGTGCCCCGTTCTATCTCCGCCGCACCAAAGAGGCGATGGTCTATTTCCCAGAGCGTCAAGCGGACGGTACTTGGGTCGCCAAAAAAATCTTCACCAAGCGAATCCCGCACA
>JALHLM010000029.1 GCA_022844585.1 Pirellulales bacterium
CCTTACACGATGGGTCGCCGGCGCGAACTACGACGGTCCATTAAAGTGTAATATACGCGTGTACAGAGTCAATAGCATCCGTACACCGATGATCGGTCGTTTACGGCGGGAAGGCCAGAAATCTTGGCGCAATCCGAAGGAGTTGCGCAAAAAGCGGCTGCTTTTTCGAGTCCGACGCCCGGCAAAGGCCGGCGATTCGACGCGATTTCGCTGATCCGCCGCCCAGAAACGAGTACCCCATTGGCGTCGGCGCAAAATGGCCGCCGCCGCGATCCGAGGGTGCGGACCGGTTCAGCCCGTCGTTGACTACGCCTGTTTGGCGAATTCCTGGCAGGTTTCTTCGCTGACGAAGTAGTGCGTCACGCCGCCGCGTTCCAGCTTTGCGCCGGCGGCGAACTTGGGGAACCGGACGTGTGCGATCGGGTCCTCGACCATGAAGTCCTTGAGGTAGTACTCGTTCTCGTGCAACGCAAGATAGGTCTTCACGAAGGACATGATGCGATCGTCCAGCCACTGCGTCATCGCGGCGGCGTCGACCTGGTCGAGCGGGAAAGAAATCTCCGCGTGCTTTTCGAATTGCATCAAGATCGGCAGGATCTCCAGGTCGTAGTTCAACTGGATTTTCTTAACCTCCGCGTCCGGCGAGGCGGAAAACCGCAGATTGATGCGCGCCAATGGAGACTGAAATTGAAACGTCGCCTGGCGGTGGCCCGGCGAGACCGACGGCGTCACCTTGACGTGGTCGCCAAAGCGCTTGGCCAGCGCCTCCAGCCGCGGCCGCCAGACATCACGGAGCTGATTCAAGAGCTGCTCGAATTTTTCGACGCGTTGTTCACGCTCATGGTATTGCTCGATCCGCTCCTCCTGCACTTGCTTCCGGCGAGCCTCGAGTCCGGCGAATTCGGCGTCGATACGACTGAGCAAATTGTCGAGGTCCGGCATGGGAGACTCCCTTGAATCAGCAGGAGAAGTGCGTGTGCCATCAACTTAACGCGAGCCCGTCACGGTGGCAATTGACTGAAGTACGAAGAATTCAGGACATTGGCTGGATATTGCTAGCGCTCATTTTTGTTTCGTGTCTTTCTTCGGCTTTCGCACCTTGGCGGCTCTGCGAAGCAGCTTTTTCAAGGCTTCCATCGGCAGGCCCACGACGTTCGATTCGCTGCCTTGGATGACGTGGAGCCAATCCGGGCCGTCCTGATAGCCGAACGCGCCGGCTTTGCCTTCCCAGGCGCGCGTGGCGAGGTACGCGTCCAGGTCGGCCGCGGCGAGCTTGTCCATGCGCAGGACAGTGCATTCGACCACGACCTCCGGCTCGCCATGCGGCGTCGGCCAAATGCAGAGGCCGGTATACACGCGATGCGCGCGGCCGCTGAGGTGTTGCAGCATCGCTTTGGCGTGGGCGGCGTCACGCGGCTTGCCTAGGATGTGCCCATCACACTCCGCGACCGTGTCGCAAGCAATGACGATGCCTTCGGTAACCTGGCCGACCACGTCGACGGCCTTCTGCCAGGCGAGCCGAGCGACAAGCATCGGCGCTGGTTCGTCATCGCCGGCCTCGGTCTCCGCTTCGGGACGTGGCGGCATGACGGTGAATTCATAGCCCGCCTCGCGCATCAACTGCTGCCGCCGCGGCGATGAGCTAGCAAGGATGAGAGGCAGCATGGGAAGTGATGAATGACGAACAAAACCACTGAAAACTGAACACTGAAAACTTCAAACTGAATCTACTGCTTCTCCGGCGCATGCCAGATCGATTTCAACCTGCGTACATGGCATTTGACGATTTCCGCCGTGCCGCCGTCGGCGTAGAGTTCGAGTCGATTGCTTTTCGAACTCGGGAATACCAGGTCCGTAATCACCGTTTCGCCATGGTTGCCGAAGACTTCGACGGAACTCGCGTCGACGTAGATTATCATCCGCACGAGACCGCCTTCGTCCGGCTTGAGCGGACCGGCGTGGCGTCCGGCGAAAGTGGGGTGAAAAGTGACGTTGCCTGACTTCGTGCGGTCGACAAATAGCGATTCTTTCTCGGCGTCGTATCCGACCGTTGTCTGTTCGCGCTCTCCTTTTAGCACGCGCGCGCCGAACTCTGTCGCCGTTCCAGGTCGAAACTCCAACGTGATCTCCAGTTGCTGTCCAGTGACATCCACTGGCACCGCTTCAGTATCGAGCGACCGCGGTTTGAAGTCGACGGCGTCATCGCAGAGTCTCTTTAGCTCGCCCACCGGCCGCTGGCAGAGGCGCAACTTGCCGTCCACGCGGCGCAAGGTCAGCTCCCGCGGAATCGACATTGCACTCCGCCACGGATACGTGGGATTCAACGCGGTTTCCCAGTTGTTCATCCATCCGAGCCAGATGCGCCGTCCGTCTTCGCGCGGGATATCCGACCACGAGATGGGGGCGTAAAAATCGCGGCCGAAGTCGACCCATTGCGATTCCTTCGATTCGGCGACGAACTTCTCGCCGTCGAATTCGCCGATGAAGTACTCGCCTCCGGAGCCGCCCGCGATGGAGCCGCCCCCCATGTCAGCCTCCACGACCCAGCGCGTCGCGCCGGGCTCGTTTTCGATCGGCAGCTCAAACATGTCGGGGCATTCCCAATTGGGTTTGCTGGGAACGCCGGCCGGGCCGAATTCGCTTAAGAGCGTCCAGGATTTCAGATCGGGCGAACTGTAAAACTGCAGCCGCTTCTGCGCCGCGAGCGTAACAATCATCACCCAGCGCGACGTCGGTTCGTGCCAGATCACCTTCGGGTCGCGGAATTCCGCTTCGCCGATATCGATCACGGGGTTGCCCGCGTATTTCGTCCAGGTGCGGCCGCGGTCGTTGCTGTAAGCGAGGTCCTGTGTCTGCCGGCCCAAGCCATGCCCCGTGTAAATCGCCACCAGGGGCGGTTGATTGCCGACGCCGAAGCCCGAAGTGTTTTTCTCGTCGACCACGGCGCTGCCGGAAAACGCCATGATGCCGTACTCTTCGTGGAGGGCAATCGGCAAGTGCTTCCAGTGCACCAGGTCGTCGCTCACCGCGTGTCCCCAGCTCATGTGGCCCCATTCGTGGCCGTGCGGATTGTGCTGGTAGAACAGGTGATACTCGCCGTCGAAATAAACGAGCCCGTTGGGATCGTTCATCCAGTTCGTTTCCGGCGTGAAATGGAACTGCGGCCGGTAGCGCTCGTGGTAGTACGCCGCCGATTTGCGGTAGTTTTCCAGGCGGCCGACTTCGATCCGCTCGCGCGGCTCGTCGGTGAGGACGAAGTTGTCGGCCAGGACGTGTCCCCAGCCGCCAGTGGCGCGATCGAAGATACGCAGCTTGGCGCGCTGCCCTTGCAGGTCGCGAACATCCCAGTTGACCCAGGTCAACGACTCGGAATCCGTGCCGGTCGCCGAGCGGACGCGTTTGCCGTCGACCAGCAATTCCACGCCGAGGTCAGCGGGCTGATTGCCGCCGCCGATGAGAAACGACAGATGGTCGTTGTCCAGTGCGAATTCCGGCGAAGTTAACGTACCGGTGGTCTTGTCCCCCTTCCGGTAGCTGTTGACGAGGCGGCGCCCTTCGAACGCACCGACCGACATCTGGTCCGGCAACGCCCCCTCGGCCGGCCCCACGGCAAACGCCTCGCCCTCGGCGGTCCAATCGCGATAGTTGTCGGCCTCGAAATCGGCCAGAATCCGCTCGTCGGCTCGGGCGACGCTAGCGACGAGGAGCATGAGGAAGGCTGGGACAGCGTTTCGAGCGAACATGGGCGCGGTTCCGTGGAGGATGACGAGGCCCTAGTTTAATTGACCGCGACGGCCGTGGGGAGAACTTGGGGCGAGCGAATGCCTGCGGGATCTCGATATCCCGCCCGGATTTCGGTGAAGAGCACAGGGGGATTTTTTCGCGAACAGAAGTCCGTGGGACTTTGCCGCAACTCTGCTTGACGGTGCTGCCGATACCGGAAATGATGATTCCAGGTGGTAGGCTTACGTAATGCCGCGATTCGTTTCAGCGATCTTGAGCCTGGTGATAGTCCTGCACGCGGTGCTGGGCTGCTGCTGGCACCACGCGCGCTGTGTGGAATCCGCCGCGCGGCCGCACGAGTATTCCACGGGCGACTGCTGCCACCACCACGATGTCCCCGGCGAAGACGGTGAAGATCGCCACGACTCGTCGGAGGATTGCCACGAGGCGAGCTGCGTGTTCGTTCGCGGCGAGACCTCGCGGGCGGGCGATTTGGCTGGGGAATTGGCGCTGGCCGCCGTCGCCGAGAATGTAGCGACGCTGACGTGCTCACCGAGCGCCTTCTCACGGCGACTGGGCGAGGCGCGACTTTCTCACGCGCCGCTCGGGCGGCTGCATCTGCGCTTGGGCGTGCTGCTCATTTGAACCGGCGTTGCGCGCCGTGTAGTTCCTGACGGGCCGTTCTCGTATAGAACGCCGCGCCGTCACATTCCTAGGGTTCCTGCGCTTGGCAATTGCGCGCCCCCTGCGCGAGAGGTTCAAATATGGCTACCGCAAGTTTATCGTCCCAACGAACCCTGCCGGGCGGCCGCTGGAGTTGGTTCGCCGGCGGCGCCGTGACCGTCGCGGTTGTGGCGGCCGCAACTCTGGGCTTTGGCGGACCACAAGTGCGGGGTTGGTTGCTTGGCGCACCGCAGTCAGCAGAAACGGCGCATGAGGATGCGCACGAGCATGAAGACGAACATGAGCACGGGATATCAGCCGACGTGCTGGAACTGAGTCCACAGGCTGTAGCGAATTTGAACGTCCAGTTGGCGACCGTCGCCCTGCAGCCCTATGAGCGCGTGATCAGCATCCCGGGCATCGTGATTGAAGAACCAGGCAAGTCGCGGTTGGAAGTCACCGCACCGCTGACGGGCGTCGTCACGAAGATTTCGGCACATCAAGGGGACGCCGTCGAACCGGGGCAGTTGCTGTTTCAGCTACGGTTGTCGCACGAAGAACTGGTGCAAGCCCAGGCCGATTTTCTCCAGACTGCCGAAGAGTTGGACGTGATCGGCCGGGAAGTCACGCGGCTTGAAGCCTTGGCGGACCAGGGAACTATCGCAGGCAAGACGTTGCTGGAGCGGCGCTACGAGCAACAAAAGGCCGAGGCGATGATTCACGCGCAGCGCCAAGCGCTGATTCTGCACGGGTTTTCGGATGAGCAGGTGAACGAAATTCAGCGGACCAGGACGCTGTTGCAATTCCTGGATGTCGTGGCGCCGAGCGCCGAGATGACCAATGGCGCCGCCACGCCGCCGCGGTATCAAGTGCAGCAGTTGGCGATCGAGCGCGGCCAGCACGTAAACGCAGGCGATGCCCTCGCCGATCTGGCCGATCATCAAACGCTGCTGATCGAGGGAATGGCCTTCGAACGGGATATTCCGTCGATTCACGAATTGTCGAAGCGCGGCTGGAAGATCTCGGCCGTCATCGATCAGGAAAGCGGCCGGCCCCAGGTGATCGAAGGGCTCGAGCTGGCCTTCCTCAACGCGCAGGTCGATCCGGATTCCCGCGCGTTTCACTTTTACGCGAAGTTACCCAACGAACTGCTCTCCGCCTCGTCCGGCGCCGATCTGGGGCGGTCGCTAACTTGGCGCTTCAAGCCAGGCCAGCGCGTGCAGTTGCGCGTGCCTGTGGAAAGTCTGCCGGATCGCATCGTGCTGCCGGCCGCGGCGGTAGCCAAGGACGGCGTGGAAACGTACGTGTTCCAACAAAACGGCAAGGCCTTCCAACGGCGTCCCGTGCATGTGGAAGTGGAAGACCCATTGTCGGTAGTGATCGCCAACGACGGCTCGCTGTTTCCCGGCGACCAGGTCGCCACCAACGGCGCGCAACAAATGCTGCTAGCGCTCAAGAACAAATCCGGCGGAGCGATCGATCCTCATGCTGGACATAACCATTGACAACGGATTCACCACGGAGTCACGGAGGCACGGAGGGCGCGAGCGCTTTTGAAACGCGGAGGCGCTGAGACGCAGAGAGAGAAGAGAAGGGAAGGGTGGAGAGAGGGAGAGAGAGGACGACGCGGCGCCCAAACACTGAAAACTGAACACTGAAAACTTCAAACTCTTCCCCTCCGTGCCTCCGTGGTGAATCCTGAATCTTAACGCCATTCGGAACTTTCATGCTTAACGCCCTGATCCGCTTTGCACTTCGTTATCGCGCGCTCACCATCGTGGCGGCGCTGGCGACGTTGTTGTATGGCGGGTTTGAGCTGACGCGTTTGCCGATTGACGTGTTTCCGGATTTGAATCGGCCTCGGGTGACCATTCTGACGGAAGCGCCGGGGTTGGCGCCGGAGGAAGTCGAGTCGCTGATCACGTTTCCGCTGGAATCGGCCGTCAACGGAGCGACCGGCGTGCAGGCCGTGCGCAGCACTTCGGGAGTGGGATTGTCCGTGGTGTATGTCGAATTCGCCTACGGAACGGACATTTACATCGACCGGCAAATCGTCGCCGAGAAGATCGCGCTTGCGTCTGACCGCTTGCCCGCCGGGGTGCGGCCGCAAATGGCGCCGATGTCGTCGATCATGGGACAGATCGTGATGGTCGGCATGTACAGCGAAACGGGGAAGACCGATTCCATCGAACTGCGCACGCTCGCCGATTGGGTCGTGCGGCAACGATTGTTGACCATTCCCGGCGTTGCCCAAGTGGTCACGATGGGCGGCGGTCGGAAGCAATACCAAGTATTAGTGAACCCAGAATCGCTGACGAAGTATGACCTTACGTTGCACGACGTCGAGGAGGCCTTGTCGCGAAGCAACGCCAACGCGACGGGCGGGTACTTGGACGCTGGCGGCGCCGAGTTGCTGGTGCGCTCGCTGGGGCGGATCACCGATCTGAACGAGCTAGAACAAGTCGTCGTCAAAGCGGGCGGCGAACGATCGGTGCTGCTGGGACAGGTCGCGCGTGTGGCGGAAGCCGCGCAGGTCAAGCGCGGGGACGCCGCGGTGAACGGTAAGCCGGCCGTGATGATCACGATCTCCAAGCAGCCGGGCGCCGACACGCGCCGGCTGACCGACGACATCGTCCGGGCGCTTGCGGAGTTGCAACCGGCGCTGCCCAAGGACGTCGTGGTGAATTCCGAGGTGTATCAGCAGAAAGAATTCATCGATCTGAGCATTCAGAACGTCATCGAAGCGTTGCGCGACGGCGGCGTGCTGGTGGTGATTGTGCTGTTCTTGTTTCTGTTGAACTTCCGCACCACGTTTATCACGTTGACCGCGATTCCATTGTCGATCGTGGTGACGGGGTTGATCTTCAAGTGGTTCGACATGTCGATCAACACGATGACGCTCGGTGGCCTGGCCGTGGCGATCGGCGAATTGGTCGACGACGCGATTGTGGACGTGGAGAACATTTTTCGCCGCTTGCGCGAGAACCGCCGCGCCGCCAAGCCTTTGCCGGCGCTGCGCGTCGTGTACGATGCCAGCAGCGAGGTCCGCAACTCGATCGTGTTCAGCACCGTACTGGTCGTACTGGTGTTTGTGCCGTTGTTCGCCCTGGGCGGCATGGAAGGCAAGCTGTTCGTACCGCTGGGAGTCGCTTATATCGTCTCGATTCTAGCCTCATTGATCGTTTCGCTGACGGTGACGCCCGTGCTGGCGTATTGGCTGTTGCCCAACGCCAAGGTGATGGATCACGAGAAAGACGGCTGGCTGTTGCGCGTGCTTAAACGGCTGGCCGGCTGGGCGAATCGCGTCAGCGTGCGGCATCCCTGGCCGATCTTGGGAGCAGTGGCCGCGGCCGTCCTCGTCAGCGGGGTCACGGTCACGCAACTGGGACGCGACTTCCTGCCGCCGTTCAACGAAGGGAGCGTGCAGGTCAATGTTCTGCTGCCGCCGGGGACGTCGCTTGACGCCTCGAACCGGATGGCGGCGATGGTCGATGAGCGGATCAAGGGTATCGAAGGGGTCGTCGCCTTCGGTCGCCGGACCGGCCGGGCGGAACTGGATGAGCATGCCGAAGGAGTCAACGTCTCGGAAATCATCATCAGCTTCGATCCGCACAGCGAACGCTCGCGCGAGGAAGTGCTGGAAGAGCTGCGCGAGGAATTGAGCCACGTGCCGGGCGTCGTGATCGCGGCAGAGCAGCCCTTGCAGCATTTGATTTCGCACATGCTCTCGGGCGTCAAGGCACAGGTGGGCATCAAGCTCTACGGTGACGATCTTAAAGTCCTGCGAGACAAGGCCGAACAGATGCGGGCCGCGATCGCCAGCGTGCCGGGCGTGAAGGACTTGATGGTCGAACAGCAAACCGAGATCAAGCAACTGCAAATCGTGCCCCAGCGCGATCAACTCGCGCGCTACGGGTTGAACTCAGCTGACGTGAATGAGCTGATCGAGACCGCGATGAACGGCCGCACGGTCTCCGAAATCGTGCAAGGCGAACGCAAGTTCGATTTAATCGTGCGGCTCGATGATGAGTATCGCGAAGACCCCGAGAAGCTCAGGCGGTTGTCGATGCAGGTTCCAGGCGGCGGGACGATTCCGCTATCCGCTGTGGCGTCGATCGATGAAGGGCTGGGGCCAAACACGATCAATCGCGAGAATGTGCGGCGACGTATCGTCGTGCAGTGCAATACGTCGGGGCGCGACTTGGGGAGCGTCGTCGAGGACATCGAAGCACGGCTCGCGCCGCTTCGCGAGACATTGCCGACTGGCTATTTCATCGAGTACGGCGGGCAACACGAAAGCCAGAAATCGGCGACGCGCATGATTGGGCTGCTGAGCCTGTTGTCGCTCATCGGCATGTTCCTGACGCTTTACACGTTGTTCCACTCAGTCAACATGACGCTCCAGGTGATGGCGGCGCTGCCGATGGCGGCAATCGGCGCCGTGGGCGCGCTCGTCGTGACCGGGCAATCGCTGACCGTGGCCAGCATGGTCGGATTCATCTCGCTGGCCGGCATCGCATCGCGCAATGGAATCCTGTTGATCGCCCACTATTTGCATCTGGTGCGGCACGAGGGCGAGGGATTTACGCCGGAGATGATCGAACGCGCCGGGCGCGAACGTCTCGCACCAATGTTGATGACGGCGCTGACCGCGGGGATCGCTTTAATTCCCTTGGTGCTGGCCGCGGGCGAGCCGGGCAAGGAAATCCTCTACCCGGTGGCGACCGTCATTCTCGGCGGCTTGATCAGTTCCACGCTGTTAGACTTCTTCGTTCACCCGGCCTTGTTCTGGTGTTTCGGCAGACGAGACGCCGAGCACCAATTGTCGCACCAGGAAGTCGATCCACTGTCGACCACCCTTGTTCACATTCACAACGGCGGCCCCGTGACCGCTTCGCCGGCTGCCATTCAACAACCCACAACCTAGCGAAAGAGATCCAACATGCGAAACAACTTTGGCGATAAGTCGCAATGCACACAGCGCGTCGGCGTGGCGACATTTTCGATCGTCGTCGCGGTCTCGCTTTCCGGCTGTTACCAACAACCAGCACCGGTTGCACCTGCGCCACAAGCAGGAGCATCGCAGGAAGAGGCGCACGACCATGGCGCGCATGGCCCGCACGAGGGCGAGATCGTCGAACTCGGCGGCGGCGAGTACCACGCGGAAGTGGTGCATGACCACGATGCGCAAATGATCACGGTCTATTTGTTCGACGAGTTCCTGGAAAGGCCAGCGTCGGTCGCCACGGAATCGATCACGATCAATCTCACGGTCGATGGCAAGCCCAGTCAGTTCAATTTGCCGGCAGTACCGGAAAGCGGCGATGCGGCCGGAAGGAGCGCGCGTTTCGAGCTGAAGGACGCGGCGTTATGCGAGGCGCTCGACGCCAAGGGAGTGGACGCCCGGCTGAGCGTGATGATCCAAGGCCAGGCGTTCACTGGGACGCTCGATCACGCCGGCCACGATCATGAACATGATCACGACGGACATGCGCACTAAACGCTCAGAGCGGCGGCGCTATTGAGGAATGACGGGCGCTTCGGGCACGAGCAGGCTATTGACCTGGGAATACTCTTTGCGCCGCGCGGCGTATTTGATCATGTATTCCCCTTTGGGATCAAAGGCGCGCGAGCCGTCGACGCTTTGCGTATAGGCGCCGAGGGAGATGTTCTGCATGAAGCCGAGCATCTGGCGGTCCGGCGCCAGGCCAATCACCATTCGCTTTTCCGGATCGAAGCCTCCGAAGAGGAATTCCCGGCCGAGCGGCGCGGTGTGCAGGGTCATCAACGTGAAGCAGACCAGCACCCAACCGGTCCAGAGTCCGAAAAACGCGCCGCCGGCGACGTCGAGCGGGCGGATGAAGCGGACCTTGGTCTTGGAAATAAAGTCGGTCAAGCCGCGCAGGATCGTCAGCGAGATGGCGAACAGAAACCAGAGCGAAATAAAGTCGACCATGTAAGTGGCGCGACGCAATCCGATGGTTTCCAGCCAGTTCGCGACCGGTTCCCAGAAGTTCATGGCAATCAGCGCCGCGGTGGTTACGTTCACCAGCGCGATCGCGGCCGTCCACATGCCTTGCGGCATCAGCATGGCCAGCGTGGCGAACATCAGAATGACGGCGAGCAGGATCATCATGGCGAGAACAACCGACGGGTGAAATACCTATTAGTGCAGTTCGATGTGAAACCGAAGCGCTACGCGGGCGCCTTTTCCGTGAGCACGCGGCGCAGCTCTTCCAGTGACGTGATGCCCCGGGCGACAAGGTGAATCCCCTCGGCCTGGAACGATTTCATGCCGGCTTTGCGCGCCTCGGCACGAATGACGTCGATCCGCGGCGCTTTTACGAGCGCTTCGCGGACGGCCTCATTCGGGGCCAGTAATTCGAAGATGGCGTGGCGTCCGCGATAGCCGACGCCGCCGCAATCCGGGCAGACGCTTTCGGGCTGCTCGGGCGGACGATAGAGCGATTCGATCCGTCCGGCCGGGATGCCGAGTTGTTGCAGCAATTGCGGCGTGGGCACGTAGGCTTCCTTGCAGTGCTCGCAGAGCTTGCGCACCAGCCGTTGACAAATCACGCCTGTCACCGCTCGGGCGAATTTCTCCGGCTTGGGCTTGATGGCGAGACCGCGAAGCAACGCCTCGGCGGCCTCGCGCGCGCGGACCGTAATGAGCATCGTGCGGTTGTCGTCCATCTGGTCGCAGAGGACGTCGAGCGTCATCGCGTTGGTCGGCTCGCGGACCACGATGACATCCGGATACTCGCGCAGAATCTTGAGCATCTTCTGATCGGGCGTCTCGTTCGCGGCGGCGCTCCACGTGTGGAGATTGACGTTCTCCACCAGAATTTCCTGACGCGAGACTTCCTCCAGCGCGATGAAACTGCGGAGATAGCGATCCATGGAGCCGATCGTGGCGTTGAACAGCGTCGTCAGTCCTTCGCCCGGCGGAGCGGAAATAATAATCAGGCCCGGCGGCGTCTCCAGGATCAACTTGTACTGTTCCTCGACCGGCGGGCGCATGCCGAGATCGGGCAGGCGCTTGCCCTTGGCATAGCCTTCGTCGATCTGCACGACGACGCGCTCGCCGGTGGCGGTGCCTTGGCTCGTGATCCGCGTGGGAAATTTGTGATTGTGATACTCGAAGGTGAACTTGCCGCTCTGGCGCGCGCGGCGTTCTTCCGGCTTGAGATTGGCGATTTGCTTCCAAACGGACAACTGCTCGTCGGCCGGTTCGCGTTCCTGAGATTCGGCGGGATGCCAGACGCCGTCTACGAGGTGTTGCACGTTGACGGCTTCCTGGGCGTAGTCGAGCATGATCGACGAAGCGCGAAGCTCCACGGCGTCGGCCAGTGTCTGTCGGGCGAAGTTGAAGCCCAACTCGTAGTTCTTGGCCAACAGCAGGTTGGCGTTGTTCTGAATGTCGTCGGCGCCCTCGGAGATCAGTTTGACCGGCGGGCCTTTTTCGGAGTTCGACCTCGATTCCGTGGCGATCTTCACGCCGACCTTGCCAGCCTTGCCGGAGAACCAGTGGCGCAAGTGGTCGGGCGTCATCACACGCTCATGCGCCATCACCTTGCGGTTGCGGACTAACACATACGCGGCGACGGGCGTAACGTAGCCGAGCAACAGCAGCGCCGTGAAGCCGGCCCAGAAGACCGGGATCTTCCACATCGCGATGTAGAGCACGATGAAGGCGAAGAACACGACCACGTTCCAGGTTTGCCACCCGAAACGGTTCTTCACGGAGTCCTGACCGACCCAATCCGCCGTGTAGACCCAGGCGGCAAACACGAACCAACCGGAGAAGAGCTTCAGCATGCTCAAGTAGAAGCCCGGGCCGCGCGTCACGGTCTGATTCTGCAACGGGTAGTCCGGCCAGGTCTGCTCGGCCAGTGCAATACTCGGCTCGGCGAGCACGAACATCACCGCGAACAGCAACAGCAACATCCAAGAACGGCGCGACATAAGCAACAACATTCGCCTGTTGAGAATGAATTTGGCAAGGACGGGGGACTACGACGGTGGAATCAAACTACCTCCCCGAAAACCACCACCACTAGCCCGACGCGCAAGCGAGGGGGAGAGGAATTCGAATACGAGTACGGCCGGTACTCAAAACCAACGTCAACTCCCCCTCGCTTGCGCGTCGGGCTAGTGTAAATCTTTTGTTTGCACCTAGAAAATACCCGGCTGACTGACGGTGATTCCCTTGAGGGCCATCCGCAGCGCTTCGACGTTCGGCGCGACTTCGAAGGCCGTGGCGCGGTCGATCAGTTCCTTGTCGACCAGCTCCTTGAGGCTCATCGTGAAGTCTTGCATCCCTTCCAATTGGCAGGCGCGGATCGCATCCGGCAGGTTTTCATCCCGCTCTTCGAGGACCAACTTCCTGATCGTGGGGTTGAACGTCATGATCTCCACGGTCGGCACGCGGCCGACGCCGGGCTTGATCGACTTCAACAACTTCTGCGCGACGATGCCCTTCATGTTGAAGGTGATCGCGCTGCGCAGGCTGGAGTGCATATCCTGCGGGAACAAGTCGAGAATACGGCCGATTGTGGACGGCGCGCTCGAGGCGTGAATCGTGCCGAACACCAAGTGTCCCGTTTCCGCGGCGTGAATGGCGGTCATGAACGTTTCTTTATCGCGCATTTCGCCCACCAGCATCACGTCCGGATCTTCGCGGACCGCGTGCTTCATGCCGATCTCGAAGTCCTTGACGTCCAGCCCGATCTCGCGCTGGTTGATGATGCACTTGTCTTCCTGGAAGACGAACTCGATCGGGTCTTCGAGCGTCAGAATGTGCTTGCGGTAGTTCTGATTGATGAAGTTGAGCATCGACGCGATCGTCGTGCTCTTGCCGGACCCGGTCACGCCGGCCAGCAATACCATGCCTTGGTCGAACTTGCAGAGATCCTCGATCACCGGCGGCAGGTTCAACCCGGCGAAGTTGGGAATCCAGGCGTTCACGCGCCGGGCGACCATGCCGACGTGTCCGAGCTGTTGCAATAGGTTGACGCGAAACCGCCAGATATGGCCATCGACGTCGACGGTGTAGGCGAAGTCCGCGCCGCCGGTCTCGTCGAAGATGTTGCGCAACCGCTCGCTCATCATCGGGAAGCAGAGGCGGACCATCTCGGCGTCGTCGATCGGCCCGCGGTTCATCGGCCGCAAGGTGCCGTTGACGCGCACGAAGGGAGGGCGGCAGGCCTTGAGGTGCAAGTCGCTGCCTTCCAGCTTCACCAGCGCCCGGAAGAGCTTGTCGATTTCCAGCTCTTTCCGCTTGCCACTAAAGCGTTCCATGTCCTCGGCAAGGTTCGTCGTCATGTCCGCCGCCTCAGGTTTTGCCTTCGGAGTCGCCGGCTCCTTGGTCGGGGGAGCGGCCGGTTCCTTGTTCGATGTCGCCATCTGTTCCTGTGGTTGCTGAAATCCGTTTAAAGGAAGGCGGAAACAAGTACCCGCGGACCGATCCAACGGGGGCCAATACTGGAATGACGAATTTCTAAATCCGAATGACGAATCAATGACGAATGATCGAATGTCGAACGACGAACACGTCCCCGGCGAGGCGAACATTCGTCATTCAGTCATTCGACATTCATTCGTCATTCGGATTTAGAAATTCGTCATTCACAGCTCCCGTTGACCGGTCTAGCAGAATCTTCTTTTCGCCCTCGTCCTCCCGGGTCGCGACTCCGAGCCTCTTCTTATGCGACCAGGGCCTCTTGTTTCATGCGCACCGGGATGCCCCGGGAGCGCATGATCTGTTTAGTTTCCGTAATCGTGTACTGTCCAAAGTGAAAAATACTCGCGGCCAACGCCGCTTCGGCGTGGCCTAACAAGATTGCGTCCGCTAAGTGTTCGGGGCAGCCGGCGCCGCCGCTGGCGACGACCGGGATGCCGACCGCGTCCGCCACGGCGCGGGTGATTTCGAGGTCATAGCCGTTCTTGGTGCCGTCGGCGTCCATCGACGTGAGGACGATCTCGCCGGCGCCGAGTCGTTCCACTTCCCGCGCCCAGGCGACCGCTTCCAAACCCGTGCCGACGCGGCCGCCGTTGATGTGGACTTCCCACAGCTCGCGCCCGTCGCGCTGCACGCGCTTGGGGTCGATGTTGACCACGATGCACTGGCTACCGAAGCGTTCCGCGGCGCGACGGACGAATTCCGGATCGCGCGGCGCGGCGGAGTTGATGGAGACTTTATCGCAACCGGCGTTGAGCAATTGCCGGATGTCGTCGAGCGTGCGAATACCGCCGCCGACGGTGAGCGGCATGAAGATCACTTCCGCCGTGCGCCGGACCACGTCGAGCATGATCTCGCGCCCTTCGTGGCTGGCCGTGATGTCCAGGAACACCAGCTCGTCGGCGCCTTCGGCTTCATAGCGCGAGGCAACTTCGACGGGATCGCCGGCGTCGCGCAGTTGGAGAAAATTCGTTCCCTTCACTACCCGCCCTCGGTCGACGTCCAGACACGGAATCACGCGTTTGGCCAACATCGGTTGCCGCTGAGAGCGAAGGGGGTGGAGCAAAAAATCGTGCGACGGCGCACGAAAACTTCACTCTAAGCCGCACGGCGCACACGGTCAACGCCCCGCGGGATGTGATTTGCGCATGCGAGAGCGAATTAACCGCAGAATTGATGCTTCACCGACAATAGCCCGTAGCGCCAGCGAGGGGGATAAGTCGTTGGTGATAAGCCAAACGAATACGCTAGGCGGACCGTACACGCACGATCAAGTGAGGTTTTGGCAAAGCAAAACGTCGGCCCGGCGTTCGCGTCAAATGTTCCCCGTCGTCCACTCTCCCTCGCTGGCGCTACGGGCTAGTGTCGGCGGGCTCTTGTGGCGTTTCGTCCTAGCCGAGATACGTGCGGACGGCGTCCCAGGCCATCGCGCCGGCGGCGCTGGCGGACGGGGCCTTACGATCGAACTCGTAGGCGTTCATTTCCAGCAGCAGGAAGATGCACGCGATGATCAGCGCCAGCAACGCCAGGGCTAACAGCACCGTGTACACGTTCGACTTGGGCTTCTCGACGTAAACGCCGCGGCCGGAATCAGCGTAACCGGGAGTAGACACGGTCTTCCTTTTCGATCGAGCCTTGGCGAGTTTCGGGAATGATCTTGGCGACCGACTTATCCGGCTCGGTCTGCAGGATCTCGACGGCGCCCAGGTAGCGTTGGCTATCCGGACCTTGGCGGACGACTTCCAGCCGGTCCCCCTTCTTCAAACCTTCGTCGGCGCCCACGGACAACTCGACCAGTCCGCCCGCGCGAACCGCGAGGACGATGCCGTCGATGCTGGGCGGGCCGGCCGTTTCGAATTCCGAGATACCGCGGCGATCCAGGATCGACGAGATGCGGGCCACTTGTTCGGCCAGTTGCGTGTTGCGCGACTTGAGCGTCGACAATTCGTTGGCGGCCTGATGCAAGTCATCGGTGCGGGCGACCATCTGCCGGAAAGCAGCGTCCTGCGCCGTCTTCGCGGAGACGATGCCATCGCGGAGATCGGAGATCTGAGTTCGCAATTGAGCGAGCTCGGTCTGCGCGGCGTTCATACCTTCCACCGATTTCCGCATTTCTTCTTTCAATGCGGCTTCGGTCGCCTGCAATTCATTGCGTTCCGTGCCCAACTGCGCAACTTCCTGCTGCAGCTTGGCGATCGATTCCTTGCTCAGGTTTTGTTCCGCGGTAAGCGCGGCTTCGAGCTTGGTGACTTCTTCTTCCAGTGCCGAACGTTCCTGATTGGCGACTTGCAAGAGCGATTCCAGGCCGGTACCTGGAGCCTTCACACGTGCGCGCCAATTGGTGTGCGTGGAGTACACCATGATCGACAGCGTCATGAACACGATCGTCATGACAAAGATGAACACAGTGAGAATCTTGCCGACGAGGTTCATCCAGCCACTCCATCAGCCGCGCAATGCGGCGCGGTTCGCCAAGGGGGATCCTAAATCTTGCTACGTGCCCGACCCAGGACGGGTTGAGCGGTTCCGGTCGCGTCGTCTTCGTATCCCCGTTCCCCGTCGCGAGGCCCCGAAAGGCCACGGTCGGCGGAACGTAACATCCTGTACCCGGACGGAATACGACGCAAAATGATTCCCTGAGTATAAGCAGTGAAAATCTGGGGTGTCAACGAAATTCAGATCGACAGGGCAATCTGGACGGGGGTCCGCTGTAGGTCAGGCTTTCCAGCCTGACTGGTAGGGATAAAGCGTTGGAGCCCGGAGCGTCAGGCCCGTAGGTCAGGCACCGCAGTCGAAGCAAAAAACCCATCCCTATAAAGTCACGCGGCCAATTCCGAAGATCCCGCATGGTCTGTGCCTGACAGGAGAAACCGTCGAACTGTCAGGCACATCAACAGCGGCCTCCTGGGACGTGGCGGCGCCGGAGTTTGGTGCGACGACGGTCCCTTCAGCGGCGGTGCCTGACCTACGGGGCCCCTCATATTACGGGGGGCGATTTGTCTGTTTTCGGAAACCGTGGCGGGGCCGGCGACGGTAGAATCGGTAGCTATCGACAACCTTGGATCCAGCCGCGAATGGCCCTGATCGAACTCCGTGAAGTCCGTAAGACATATGACCTCGGCGAGGTCAAGGTCCGTGCGTTGCGCGGCGTGACCTTGACGATCGAGCAGGGGGAATACGTCGCCTTGATGGGGCCCTCCGGTTCGGGGAAATCGACCCTGATGAACACGCTGGGCTGCCTCGATCGCCCGACCAGTGGCAGTTATCTGTTAGCGGGCGAAGAAGTCGTCGAAATGTCGCAAGATGAGCGGGCGCGGCTGCGAAACCGGCGGATTGGCTTCGTTTTCCAGAGTTTCAACTTGCTAGCCCGGACGAGCGCCATCGAAAACGTCGAGTTGCCGCTGCTTTACTCGCCGGATATCTCCGCCAAGGAGCGGCGCCGTCGGGCGGTCGAACTCCTGCAGAAAGTGGGGCTGGGAGACCGGCTCGACCACCACCCCGGGCAGCTTTCCGGCGGCCAGCAGCAGCGGGTGGCCATTGCCCGGGCGCTAGCGAATCAGCCGGCGATCCTCATGGCGGACGAGCCGACCGGCAATTTGGATAGCCGCACGAGCCGGGAAGTGATCGAACTGTTCCGGCGGCTGAACGAAGACGCGGGGATCACCGTGATCCTGGTCACGCACGACCAGGACGTCGGCCGGAATGCCAAACGGGCGCTCGTCCTCCGCGACGGCCTGGTCGTGGAAGACACCAGAGACTTTGACCAGGCGTTACACGCGTTGCATTCGGCCGGACTCGAACCGATCGAAGCGGCAGAAGAGTCATAAACGCGCAAACCGCACCTGTGATCGCAGCCGAATCAAGACTGCATGAGAATGCGCGCAGGGAAGCGGCGGCTCTGGCAATGGGCGGCGGGAGGGCTGTTGGCCTGGGCCAATAGTCCGGACGTGTCGATTGCGCAAGAGCCGTGGAGATTTCTGTTGCCGGAGCAACGACGGATCGAAATCCGCGATCCCTCGCAAATGCGTCGAGCGCGCATTCCGGCGTCGATGCCTCCGCCGACGGTGAGCAATCTCCCCGATGGGCTGCGTCAACAGTATCTGGGACTGGACGACGCGATTCAAATTTCGTTGCGCAACTCGGAAGTCATCAGGGTTCTGACGGGCGTCTCGGCGTCGTCGAGCGGCGCCACGATCTACGACCCGGCGATCAGCAATACGCAGATCGACGTGGAACGCGGCCGGTTCGACCCGCGGATTGAGTCGCAAAACGATTTTTCGCACTTCGAGCAACCGCAGGCGCAGGCGTTACCGCCGATTGGCCCCCCGGTGACGGCGTTCATCACTGGAGACCAAAACGACCAATTCCGGTCGACGACTGGCCTGGCGAAGACCAACGTCTTGGGCGGCACCGGGAGCGTCAACTACGACATCAATCCGTTCCGCACCGACGCACTAGGTCTGCCGCTGAATTCGCAGACGACGACGGCCACCGACGTGCGAATGACGCAGCCGATTCTGCAGGGCTTCGGCCCGGCGTTCAATCGGGCGCCCATCGTGTTGGCGCGAATTGACACGGAACGTTCCTTCTTCCAGATGAAGGACTCGGTGCAGTCGTTGGTGCGCGGGACCATTGAAGGCTATTGGAACATCGTCTTCGCGCGCACCGACGTCTGGGCCCGCGAACAACAAGTCAGGCAAGGCACGGAGGCCCTCCAGCGCGCGGAAGCGAGTTTAACGGCGGGGACGTTGGATATTGCAGATGTGGCCCAGGCCCGCACCGCCTTAGCGGGGTTCCGTGCGACGCTGATCTCCTCGCAAGCGAGCTTACTCCAGCAGGAGGCGGCGTTTCGTAATTTGCTGGGCTTGCCGCCGAGCGATGATTTGCGATTCATCCCCACCACGCCCCCGGCGCGGGGACGCGTGCAGCCGGAGTGGTATGGATTGCTGTCGCTGGCCGAACAACAGCGGCCGGATTTGATCGAGTTGAAACTGGTGCTCGACGCCGACTACCAGCAATTGATTCAAGCGCGGAACAACGCGCTGCCACAACTCGACGCCACGGCGCTGTACCGCTGGAACGGCCTCGAAGGGCGCACGCCGGACGACCGCTACATTCGCTCCGAAGACGGCGCGTTCACCGACTGGACCGCCGGCGTCACGTTTTCGGTGCCGCTCGGCTTGAGGGCCGGCCGCGCCGGAGTGCGTCAGCAAGAGTTGTTGATCGCCCGGGATCGCGCGAATCTCAATCAGGGCATGCATAACGCCACACACGATTTGGCGAACAGCGTGCGCAACCTGGCGCAGTTCTACGAACAGTACCTGGCCTACCGAGAATTGCGCGAGGCGGCTCGGGTCAACCTGGAGGCTCAGTTTGCGCAATTCGTGGCGAACCAAACCATCTACTTGAACGTGTTGCAGGCGATCACATCCTGGGGCAACGCCGTGAGCCAAGAGGCCCAGGCGCTTTCACAATACAACATTGAGTTGGCGAATTTGGAGCAACAGACCGGCACGATTCTCGAAACGCACGGCGTGCGATTCTACGAGGAGCGGTTCCGCGCGATTGGTCCCTTCACGCGGCTGCTTCCGGATCGCACGTATCCGCGCGCGATGCCGTCGACGCCGAACACGCCGATGTATCCGGCCGGCAACCAGCCGTCGGAGAACACGTTCGATTTACGCGACCCGATTGCGCGAAAGCCGCACACCGGCCCGGATCCGTATATCGATCCGGAGGAAATCAAACGCCTCCGCGAAGAGCAACGTCTGCGGGAGCTGCAAGAGAACATTCCCCCGCAACCGCCGACTCCAGAGTTGCCAGCACCGGCGAATTAGTCGCCCGCGCCCTAAGCGTGAATTCGCTACACTAGCCCGTAGCGCCAGCGAGGGAGAGTGGACGCCGCACCCCGCCAGGGATGAAACTCTCAGTTGCGTAGCGACCAAGCAACCGAGAGCTTCGTCTCAAGCGGGTGGCATTATCAACACTACCACGCTGGCGCTACGGTCTAGTGTTTAGTGCTTTCTATCCGCCGACGCATGATGAAAATCGAACCGCATTTGACGCGTGAACGTCCCTGGCACGCGCTGGAAGTAGACGTAGCGGCGCGGAAGCTGCAAACCGACGCGACCCGGGGATTGAGTCGCGACGAAGCGGCGCGGCGACTGGAGCAATACGGTCCCAACGCGCTCGCCCAGTCGAAGGGGCGATCGGCGCTGACGATACTCCTCGCGCAATTTCGTAGCTTGATGGTGTTGCTGCTCGGCGCCGCCACGGTGATCGCTTTTGCGATGGGGGAGCATGTTGAAGGTCTGGCGGTGTTGGTCGTGATCTTGCTCAATGCGGCGATTGGCTTCTTC
>JALHLM010000030.1:0-18694 GCA_022844585.1 Pirellulales bacterium
ACGCTGTTGTGCGCGGGTCTCCCGACCCCGCACTTTCCCCGACCGAAGGTCTCCAAGTTCTCCGCGACGCGTGGCTGGTGGCCGCCAGCAAAGAGATGGAGACCTGCGGTCGTTTGTCGTGCGGGGTCGGGAGACCCGCGCACAACAGCGTTATGGACTGTTCCCCCAGGGGCGGGCGCCCCTGGCTATTATCTGTCGCCCCTATCGGGGCTAATTCTGGCGTGCGATGATGGTTGCGACGCATTCCTCAGTAAACAGACACGCGGTCCATGCTCAACGCCACCTTCCTCTACATCACCTGCCAAATCGGCGCTGAGCCGGCGTTGAAGCGGGAGATTGCTGCGCGGTATCCGGATTTCCGGTTCGCTTACTCGCGGCCCGGGTTTCTCACGTTCAAGTTGCCGGCCGATCGGGCGCTCAAAGCGGATTTTCGGCTGGAATCCATTTTCGCCCGGGCGTATGGGTTTGTGCTGGGGAAGGTGACGGCGGAGTCGATCGAGGAGCGTGCCAAGGCGGTCTATCAACTCACCGGCGAGCAGCCGTTCACGCTAATGCACGTCTGGCCACGCGACCAATACACGCCGGGGCATCACGGTTACACGCCGGGGATGAATGAACATTCCGCGGCGGCGCGCGAGGCCATCCTCGCCGCCTGGCCGGAAAGCGACCCGCGGCGCGGCTGGCTCACGCAACCGCCGCGCGAGAAGCCGGGGCAATTGGTGCTCGATGTGATTCTCGTCGGGCCGAACGAATGGTGGGTCGGCTATCACTTCACGGCCGGCTACGTCTCGCGGTTGCCAGGCGGATTGCAGTCGCTCCTCTTGCCGCCGCATGCCGTTTCGCGGGCGTATCTCAAAATGCAAGAAGCGCTCGCCTGGGCGCAGTTTCCGTTCGAGGCGGATCAGCAGGCGGTCGAAATCGGCTGCGCGCCCGGCGGCGCCTCGCAGGCACTGATGGAAGCCGGCTTATTGGTGACTGGCATCGATCCCGCCGAAGTCGACCCGGTCGTGGCGAACGATCCGCGCTTTCACCACGTCCGCAAGCGCGGCGCGGATGTGCAACGGCGCGAGTTCCGCAAAACGCGTTGGCTCACGGCCGATATGAACGTCGCCCCGCAATACACGCTTGATACCGTCGAGGCAATCGTGACGCATCCCGAGGTGGAAATCCGCGGGCTGCTGCTGACGCTCAAGCTGCTGGATTGGGACCTGGCGCTGATGTTGCCGGAATACCTCGAACGCATCCGCGGCTGGGGTTACCGCGACGTCCGCGCACGTCAACTTCAATTCAACCGCCAAGAAATCTGCGTCGCAGCCCTCCACGGCGGCAAATCAAGACCACCGCGACGCGATAGCGAAACACGGAGCGAGCAACCGCGAAAGACGCGAAAATTCGCGAAAGGAAAGCGGAAGTAAGCCGGGGGAGTCGTCCACGGAACACACGGAAAAACACGGAAGCATAGGAATACATTCCGTGTCCTTCCGTGTATTCCGTGGACAACTCAATCTTTCCTCTTTTTCTCTCTTTCGCGTCATTTGGCGCTTTTCGCGGCTCCTACTTCCGCGTTTCGCGTTTCCTCCTGCACTTCCACGGTGACGGCATCGGCGGCGGCGTGGGGGAGGGCGATTTTGCGGCCGTCGGTGAGTTCGACCGTCCACATGTTGCCGTTTTGTTGGCGCGGGCCGAGCCGCACTGATGTGCCAGGTTTGAGCAGGTCGTTCGCCGCCATGGGACCGACGCTGACGATCGTCGCGCAATGCCCTTCGCGGAGTTGGCTCACTTTGACGATCTTGCCCGGCGCGACGGTATCGCGGTCGACGGGAATTTCGCTGCCGTGCGGATCGCGCAAGGGATGGCCGAGTTTGTCGTCGATGTAGTCGACGGCCGCGGGGTCGTGAACGTGCTCGAGTTGATGGGCTTTCGCGTGAATCTCCGTCTCCGGCGTGCCGACGTGTTCAAGGTACGCTTCCCACAGGCGATGCGCCCGCAAGACGCGCTGTGCTTCGCGCTTGCCGGTCTCGGTGAGTTGCAGGCGGTCGTTTTCTTCCTCCAGGAAATTCTGTCGGGTGAGCGTACGGACGGCCTTGGCGACGGCGTCGGGGCGGGACTCAACCACGCGGCTTTGCACTTCTTCCAGCGTGGGATGGGCATCGCCGGCGCGCAAGACGCAGCTCAGTACGTCTTCGACCAGTTGCTGCGGGACCATTTGTGCGCGGCGCAGCCACCCGGCGATCAGGCCGTAGCGCGGGGCCACGACAAGAATGGCCAGGAACTGCACCGTGCAAAAGGCGACGATCGCCGCGCCGCCGGCAATGTTGGTCCAGAGCGAAACGTACAGTCCGCCAACGACGCTGGTCACGCCAAGAATTGCGCTGACGACCAGCATGCGGCTCAGGCGATCGCAGAGCAAATACGCGCTGGCGGCCGGCGTGACGAGCAGTCCGACGACCAGAATCACGCCGACCATCGTGACCGCGCTGACGACGACCAGTGACGTACACGTGGTGAGCAGGTAGTCGATGGCCAGCACCGGGATGCCGATCGACGCCGCCATGACGGGGTCGAAGCTGGTGAGTTGCAATTGGCGGTAGAAAATCAACACTGCCGACAAAACGACGGCGGCCACGATGCCGGCGACCCAGAGATCGGTATCGTTGACGGCCAGCACCTGTCCCATGACGAAGTGCAACAGGTCGACGTGAATCCGGTGCGAAAACACCGAGGCCAGGATGCCGCCGGCCGCGAACACGCCGGTATACATGATGCCGATGGCAGTATCGTTCTTGACCCGCGAGACCCGCGAGATGAAACCGATCATGCCGACGGTGATCAGCGCCGCCAGCAGCGACCCGATCAACATCGCCGGCGCGTTGGCGGCATCGCCGTAGAAGAACTGCATGATCAAATAGCCGCCGGTCACCCCGGCCAGCATGGCGTGCGAGAGCGCGTCGCCCAGGAACGCCATGCGGCGCAGAATCACGAAGCAGCCGACCACGCCGCAGACGATGGCGACCAGCGTTCCGCCCAGGAGCGCCTTCTGAAAGAAGGGCTGCGTCAACGGTTCGATGAACAGGTTGTAGAGCGTGTCCATTATCCGCCTCGCCCTCGCTTCACGAGCTCGGTGAAGCCGCGGAGTTTGCCTTCGTAGACTTCGCTCAGCAGTTCCGGTTCCAGCACCGCTTCCGGCGGGCCGTACGCGTAGAGCCGTTGTTTCAACAGCACGAGTGCGTCGAAGTACTCGGCGGCGGTCGCCAAATCGTGATGCACCACCACCAGCGTCCGCCCGGCGGCCTTGGTGCGATCCAACACGTCGAGAATCGCGCGCTCGGTCGCGGCGTCGACGCCAGCAAAAGGTTCGTCCAGCAACAAGATCTCGGCGCCTTGCGCCATCGCTCGGGCCATGAACACGCGTTGTTGTTGGCCGCCGGAAAGTTGACCGATTTGCCGTTCGCGGAAATCGCCCATCCGCACCATGTCGAGCGCCTCGTCGGCGATGCGGCGATCTTCGCGCGTCGCGTCGCGCCACCAGGGAATGTGGCCGTACCGCCCCATCATGGCGACTTCGCGCACCGTGATCGGAAAATCCCAATCGACCGAGCCTCGCTGTGGCACGTAAGCCACGCGTCCCTTGGCCTCGTCGGCGGGCTGGCCGAAAATGCGGACCGTGCCGAAGTCGGGCTTGAGAAACCCGAGAATCGATTTAATCAGCGTCGACTTGCCCGACCCGTTCGGCCCAATCACGCCGACCAAAGTCCCCTTGGCGATCGTCACGCTCACATCCAACAGCGCCGGCGTCGGCCCGTAGCTGACGGTCAGGTGGCTGACTTCAATCGCCGGCGTGGCGGTGGATTCCTGGCGCAGATTAATCAAGCGTCGCCGCCGTTTCTCGGCCCGCGGCCGGCACATCCAGGACAAAGCGGGCGACGAGGCGCGACCCGGGTTCCGACCAAGAGGTCTGCTCGGCGATGGGCTGCCCGTCGCGCAAGACGCGCAGTCGCACCGCGTGCGCGCGATTCGCTTCCGCCAAGGGTGGATCCGCCTCGACGAGAAACTCGTTATTGCCCGCGGCCATGCCAGGCACGTGAGCCACCTTGAGCAACTCGCCCGCGGGCGGCGCTTCGGTGGCGCTGAGTATTTCCTGGCCGTTCAATCGCACGATGACGAGCGGCTGTTTCGCACTGTTCTCAGCCGTCACGGCGAAGGGATCGCGCTCGGCCGCGGTGAAACTCAGCGTGACATCGACCGAGAAATCGCCCGCAGCGGCCGGGGCGGAGACCGAGGTCTGGGAACCGCGTGATTCGCGGCGCTCCATAAACAGCGCCAGGCCGCCGAGGATGACAAATGAAATCGCGGCAGCCGCGATAAGCCGGTACATAAAACGCCGTTCTCGGACCGCGCCCCGACCCACAAATGGGTCACGGCGCCGTCGTGATACTATTCTTTCAACGCTCGCACGATCGTGACCACGTTTTCCCGCATCATGCCAATATACGTTTCGCCCGCCGATCCCGGGGGGCCCATGGAGTCGGAGTACAGTTCGCCGCCGACGCTCACGCCCGCCTCGCTGGCGATCTCGCGAATCAGTTTAGGATTCACGCTCGTCTCCACAAAGATGGCTTTCACACCGAAACCGCGAATGGAATCGACCGTGGCCTTGCGTTTGGCAGGCGTCAGCCCGGCGCCGATTTCGTCGCCCGTCGACCAACCAACCGGCGCCGCCGACTTGAAGCCATGCTCCGCGCAGAAGTATTGAAACGCGTCATGGCTGGTGACCAGGATTCGCTTCGATGGCGGCAACACGCTCACTTCGCGTTGCGTCCAGAGATGCAGAGCCCGGAGTTGATCCAGGTACAGCCTGGCTCGAGCGGTGTATTCGTCCTTCCCTTCGGGATCGATTTCGATCATTGCGCGGAGGACGTTGTTCACATAGACCGCGGCATTGGTGACCGAGAACCAGGCGTGCGGATCATGGACAACCTCGTCCCCCGCGTGCAGTTGCAGCGGCTCGACCCCCTCCGTGCAGGTGATGACCCGCTTGTTGGCCGTTTCCGCCAGCACGCGCATCCAATCTTTGCCTTCCAGATGCAGCCCGTTGTCGAAACAGAGATCGGCCTTGCCCACCAGTTGGGCGTCGCCGGGCTTGGTCTCATAAAGATGCGGATCGGCGCCGGGCGAGAGAATGCCGTCGACGTGGCAGCGATCCCCCACCACCTGGCGGACAAAGTCGGTGACCTGCGTAGTCGAGCAGACGAGTCGCAGCTTCTCTCCGTCTTCTGCTTTTGCCACAGTAGGTAAGAGGACGGCGAGAATGCCCGCCAACAACGCGTATCGCATCGAAAATAGCTCCAAAGTGTGGCATGCTTGCCGGCCTATTTTTTGGTCGACAGCAATTGAGTTTTTGATTACTCAAAATGATAGCTCGGCGTTTGTGCTTGGTCAATAGACAATCAGAAGTTGCTTGGACAAGCGTCTCTCTTTACAGACTTGCGGGGCTTCCTTATCCTCTCGCGCGCAAAAGGGAAACTGCGCCAACACTTATCGAGGATCATTGGCATGGATCGCCGACTCGCCGGTTTGCTCAGTCTGGGAATTTGGATTGCCGCCAGCGCCGTGGCGGTCGCAGCCGATTTCCGCATCGAGAACCAGGTGTTCGTCAACGACGAACCGGAGCCGGTCAGCGAATCGACGACGCTATTTCGCGGCGGACGCGTATTCGATTTCTTCGGCGGCGCCGACGGGGAAGTAGCCGTTTTCGATCCGGCCAACCAGCGCTTCGTGCTGCTGGAACCGGCGCGGCGCGTGAAAACCGAAATCAAGACGACCTACATCGATTCCTGGGTCGAAGCACTGCAAAAGAAGGCCGTCGACCACGACAACGATTTCGTGAAATTCCTCGCGAATCCGAAGTTCGACCGCCAGTTCGATCAGTCGACGGGACGGCTCACGATGAGCTCCCCGTTCATGACGTATACCATCGTCACCGTGGCGGCGGAGAGTGAAAAGGCGGCGCGCGAGTACGCTCAGTTCGCGGACGCCTACGCGCGACTGAACGCGCTGACCAACACGGTCCCGCTGCCACCCTACCCCCGGTTGGCCGTGAACGCCGTGTTGCGCGAACGCAAGGAGTTGCCCAAGTCAGTGGAGCGAACCACCGAGCGCATCGGCCTTGGCCCGTTGCCAGACAAGAAGGTGACGATGCGGAGCGAACACAAAATCGCCTGGCAGTTGATCTCGAGCGACATCAAGCGGATCGACCGCGCAGCCGAGCAACTCGCGACGTTCACGCAGATTCCGCTGGAGGCTTATCGTTCCTCAACCGCGGAATCGCCGACGGTCAAGCGGTAGACGAAGTCTTCTCCGAGGGCTCACCACGGAGGGCACGGAGAGGAAGGCGAGGGGCGGGGGCAGGTTTGATTGCTGCTGGCATCGCGCGGCTTGGGGGCTTACCATGTTGGGGTCGATTCGCGCTCCCGATGATGGAGAAGCTTCCATGAGACGACTGGCCGCAGTGTTGTTCGTGCTGTTCATCGCACCTGTTGTGGCGCGTTCGGCAGAATTTACGCTCGAACAGCATGAAGGCGGCGTCCGCCTCTTGCTCGCTGGCGAGCTGTTCACCGAGTATCTCACCGGCGCCGGGCCCAAGCCGTATCTGTGGCCGATCATTGGGCCGAGCGGTAAGGCCATGACGCGGGCTTATCCGATGAAGGAGGTCGCGGGCGAGGCGACCGATCATCCCCATCATCGTTCGTTATGGTTCACCCACGGCGCGGTGAACGGCGTCGATTTCTGGCTGGAAGGGGAGGAGGGCGGCAAGATTGTGCATCGCGAATTCTCGGCCATGACGGCCGATCCGACGGTCGGCTTCGTGGCGAAGAACGACTGGATCGGACCCGACGGCAAGAAGGTTTGCACGGACGAGCGCCGGTTGGCATTCTCCACTGCCGGTGATAGCCGCGTGATCGATTTCGATATCAAGCTGATCGCGTCGGAAGGGCCGGTCGTATTGGGTGACACCAAGGAAGGGAGCTTCGGGGTGCGGGTGCCGACCACGATGGACGTCGATCAGAAGGAAGGACGGCCGGGCGGGAAGATCGTCAACAGCGCCGGGCAAACCAACGCCGGCGCGTGGGGGAAACCTGCCGCCTGGGTCGACTACTATGGCCCCGTCGAAGGTGAAACGCTGGGCGTTGCGATCCTCAATCATCCAACGAGCTTCCGCTATCCGACGCACTGGCATGTGCGCACGTACGGCCTGTTCGCGGCGAATCCGTTTGGGCTGCACGAGTTTCACGAATCGGACCAATACGACGGCACGCACCACATTGAAGCGAACGGTTCGATTTCGCTCCGATACCGCGTGATTTTCCATCGCGGTGACGAGCACGAGGGGAAGATCGCCGAGGCGTTCGAGACTTACTCGCGCGAACCTTAGCGAAATCTCATCACGTTCGTGCGATCTCCGCGGCGACCGGTCGCTACAGCACGCGCGCTGTTCCCCCGCAGGTGGCCCATTCGCCCATTTGGGTCCAATCTATTTTGCCTAAGTTGCCGATAGCATCTATATCGCAACTCTTCCCGGCCTCACGCAACTTACGCAATCGCTCGTGACGAAACCCTGTCACCGTGCCGGCGCTCGGGTCGCGCTCAATGAACAAAATGATTGACATTCGTTCACTGAACTGATATACATAGCGCAGTCAACATCATCGTACATGGAGGTCGCTCATGCTGGTACTTTCACGGAGGGAACGCCAACGGATTCGGCTCGGCGATTCCATCGTCGTCACCGTGGTTCGCGTGTCCGGCGACAAGGTGCGCTTGGGAATTGAAGCTCCGGCCGACGTGCTGGTGCTCCGCGATGAATTGGAGCCGTTCACGGTCGTGGGCGACGAAGAAGTGACCGTCGAGGTCACAGTTCCTCAGCACAAGGCGTCCGCTTGAGGGCGGGGGTCTGAGTGCCTGTGCGAGTTGTCTGCGCAACGAAAAACGGGGCGCAATCCAGATCGCCTATCCAGGCGATAACAGGATTGCGCCCCGTTTGGTGCGCTACAACGCTTACTCGCGGGGACGGACGGCGCCGGTCAACCCGGAGTAGTCCGATCGGTCCTCAGGATGCCAGAGGGGCTCGCCGCGTAACACGCGCTTGGCCAACGCTTCCAGCTTCTCATTGGACCCTGCCGGCGCATCGGTGGGACGAAAATCGTCCGACTCGCGAGGGGAAAAGTCCTCATCATGGCCAAACTCCAGAATGGCCTCAAACACATTCCTCATGTCGCGTTACTCCCAACAAATCCGAGTTTTCAAAAAACAACACCGCCGCCGTTCGGCAGATCAACTTGAGCGCCCAAGCGGCCCTAGGCCCGCGTGAACGTCGAGAATCAGGGGCCTCTTTCCGTTGGCCCGCTTTGCCGCAATCCTCAATTGGCCCGCACGGGCGAGCAACTATGAGGCATCAGGTGGGGGCGGCGATTCATTCGTGAAGCATTGCATTATTGTCATGAAAACGGTCGAGTCAAGCATATCTTGAGAAATTCCCTGGCCAAATAGCCGTAAAATACAGGGGTTTTGCCGAGAGAAACGGGGTTTTCGCCGACTAAGTGTCCAGCGGCAATCACCGCGCTTGGGGGGTGTGCAAAACGCGAGCTTACAGCCGGAGCGTCTCGTGATTCGTGAACTCCACCGGTAAGGCCAGGGCGGCTCGGCGTGGGATGGTATACTCAGCCGATGGCCTGGCACCAAATGACGTTGCGTCTACGACCGCGCAGTCGTGGCTTTCACCTGATCACCGACGAAGTCGTCGCCGCGTTTCCTGCGCTGAAGAAGATTCAGGCCGGACTGTTGCACGTCTTCATTCAGCACACCTCGGCGTCGCTCGTCATTAACGAGAACGCCGATCCCGACGTGCCGGCCGATTTGGAGCGGTCCTTCAATGTGCTGGCGCCGGAAGACTTTCCGTACACGCACACGTGCGAAGGTCCTGACGACATGCCGGCCCACGTGAAGTCGTGCTTGCTAGGCAGTTCGCTGACGATCCCGGTCGCCGCGGGAAGACTTTGCCTGGGGACCTGGCAAGGTATCTATCTCTGCGAACATCGCGACCGGGCCGGCGGACGTTCGCTGGTGCTGACGCTGCATGGCGCGGTCGAAGAATCGCAGGCGCATTGAACATTTAAGCCGCCGGCAGCTCGCGCCAGCCATGCCGATCGAGCAGCCGCGCCAAGTCGTCCAGCCAACATTCGATGAGCGTCGCCTGATTCGCGTTGCGTTCCACATGTTCGACCGCGTCCAACGTGCGCTCCAGCGCGGCTTCCAGGCCGGAAACCTCCACTGGTTGCGCCAACCGCCGGTCGATCGCCTGTGATAACACGCCTTCGTTCGCGGTGTCGGCGCGGCACACGCCGCGGAGGCAGCCGGTGTAAAATTCCACGGCGAATTCCAGCACTTGCCGTGCGCGGATCCGCTTCTCAGACGCCTCTTTGCCAGCCGCGTCAACGAAGGCCGTCACCGCGACCGCCAGCTCTCGACTCGCGAGCGGTACGCGCGACAGGCCGGCGATCAGTTGACCGCGAAACGCCCAGAGTTCCGCGTCCGCCATTTCAATCGCTTTGGCCACGCTGCCTTGGCTCAGGGCCGCCCAGCGAAGCGCCATTCCATGATCGCTCACGACTCCCTGGCGTTCCAGAATCGTTGCGACTAGTTCGCGCTCCAAGGGGCGGAAACGAACAAGTTGCGCGCGCGAACGAATCGTGGGCAACTGACGTTCGGCGGAGGTTCCCAGCAGGATGATCACCGAGCGTGGCGGCGGTTCTTCCAGCGTTTTAAGCAGGCAGTTGGCCCCTTCGGTGTTCAGATCGTCGGCGTCGTCGATGATCGCCACGCGCCGTCCGCCCATGAACGGCTTGAGGGCGATATCGTGGCAAAGTCCCGTGCGCATCCGCGTCTCCCCTTCGCCGATCAAGAGCGCCAAGGGCAACTCGCTCTTGCCTTCAGGCTTGGCGACGCGCAATAGGTCGGGGTGCGCGCCGGCCAACACCTGGCGGCAACTATCGCATTGCTCGCACGGATCGAGCAGCTCGACCGGCCGCGCGGAGCACAGCAAGGCCTGGGCGAGTTTCTCGGCGAAGGTGCGTTTACCGACTCCGGACGGTCCCACGAACAGAAACGTGCTGGCGAGTCGTCCGCGCCCCAGGGCAGCGCGGAATTGCGACAACAATGCGTCGTGCCCTTCAATTCCGTGCCATGCCATGGAAAGATGCCGAAACGAAAAACGGATGCACGAGCGCGTATGGACCAAGTTTAGGCGGATGGGGAGGGATTCGAACCCCCGGTAGACTTTCGCCTACAGCGGTTTTCAAGACCCGAGGAGCAATCCACAAGGCCCACCCGCCCAAGAACTTAACGCGGTTGACGCTTGTACCTGCTTGTACTTCGCTTGCACCTGAGTTTTTGTACGAAACTACGGGCCACGGGCCACGGTTCTACGATCCCCGTGCACAGGTTGACCACGCACGAATTCGACCACGTGAATACGCGACCCGCTCGCGTTTCGTAGACGTGGCCCACTTCAATCTCTGACTGTTTCATCGGTGCGCCTCACAGTGTAGAAGGCCGCCCGCCCGGGCAAATTGCCACGGGTTTGTGCTGTCCGAGTGGGCGGGCGGCGTTTCACATTGTAAGCCCATTGATACACGAATCAAGAAGAATTACAAAATAGACATATGTATAGTGGCTTATGAGTCGTGGCCCGTGGTCCTTTATTGATAACGTTATCGAAAAGGCGGCCATTTTCGTCAGTCTAGCACTGCACCGATCGGCCGAAAGCCTCACTTCAACCGTCACATTAGACCCACCCGGTACGGCCGCCAGGGTATCATCAACATAATCAATTCAGTGTGAACATGATAACGCATACCATATATATGCAGTTATCAATCAGTAGCATAGGCACTAGGGCCACGGGCCTAGTACCTATGCTCCTATGTACTCGCTACGTAGTACGAACATGAATCCGCACCATAGTAGCAACGCTAGCAGAATCATCGGTTCTACGTACCTTACGTGGTACGCTCCTAGGCAGTGTAGTGGGCAGTAGGCGGGTAGCGTAGCTAGTAGCTACAGCGTAGCCGATCAACCATTGCGACGGAATGAATTGCTGTGTATTGTAGACATAGCTCCTAGCGGCAATAGGACGGAGTGGAGAACAAAGCGAATCCGACGAACGGCATAACGAAAGCGACAAGCAGGATGATTGCGAACATGGTGTCAGTCTCCGGTTAACGTTGGTTGGCGATTGCCTTACACTCAATACTAGGCCGCATTACGGCTAGTGCAAGCGGCCCGGGAGATTTTCTCTTGCGATTCCCGTAAGAGTAATTCCGATAACGCGACGGCAACAACAAGGGACTCGCGGCGCGTAAGGTAGCCCGCAACGCGGCCCGCTTTGCGTAACGCGTCGGCTGGCGTGGTTGCCCAATAGGTGCCGAGATATTCGCCAACACGGATTGCGGTTCGTTTGTAGGGCCGTGGCTGGGTATGTACGACGAATTGCTGTAATTGCATGATGCTTGCTCCTAGGTTGGTCGTCAGGTTGTCGTGAGCGATTGCCTTACAACTAAAGACTACTTCCGCGTTTTGCGTTGTCAAACGGCCGGTTGCTAAAATTATCAGGGCCGTGGGCGGGGTAAACTCCCAATTTCGGCCCGTGGCCCTAAATACGCGCGGACCCTGCGCTTAGCGTGTAGAAACGCGAAAACCCCACTACACGTAGAGTGTAGCGGGGCTAGGGTTATCGCGAGCTAGGCAGGGTGCCTAAGCTTCTACTAATTCGCCGTTCGTTTCGGCGACTGTTTCCGCCATTTCGGCCGCTAGGGCCGCATGCGCGTCGCGTACAAGGTCCGTATAGGTCGCTTCGCCAACCGCCAAGCGAATGCCCCGCAATACGTTTTGGCATTCGGTGATGGCGTTAGTCGCCGCTTCCAACGCGGTGCGCGGTTCGCGGCCCGCAATAGCCCGGACAATGCTCCGCACTTCGTCCGAACCGATGGAACCGACAAGCGAATCCAAGTCGCTAGCGGCGATTACCGCGAACGGCCGGTCGCTTGCTTTGCCGTTGTCCGTATCGCCGTTGCCGTCCTTCTTTTCGGCCGGATTTAGGCACTTGCTCCACGCGTCAAGGAAATTGGCGTTCTTCGGATCGTAGCCGTTTTCCTTGTACACTTTGTAAAGCTTGCCGATCATCGGCACCCGAAACGCGGTCGCCTTCTCCCCCTTCTTTTCGAGAATCTCATACTCCGCATGACACGGCGACGGCAACCGGGCCAGATTAACGCGAATCTGGACCCATTCGCGGTTCGGCACTTGTTGCTCCGTCGCCTTGTCAAGCTTGTAAATGCCAAGCTTAGCGGCGATACCCGCTTGCGACGCGTACCCTTGCTTAACAAGGTTGCGAATCGCGACGAATTGTTCCCATTTCGTCAGCGGCCGGCGCTCCAAATCCTGCGACTGGTCGATTGCCGCTAGATGCCGTTGCGATTCCGTCAGAGTTTTCGTGATAACGGCCGGAATCTTGCCATCGACGAAGATTCGTGCGAAATCTTCCGGCGAATTCGCAAGCAAGAAATTCGCCGCGCCGTTCGAGTATGTCCGCGCAGAACGCAATACTTCCCGGGGCCGTTCGGCTGGTCGCGTTCTTCCACTAGAATCGGCTGGTCGACTAAGTAGCCGTTCGCCATGAACGAACGGACCTTGACCGGAATCTCCTTTTCGACGGATTCGCGGTCGCGGGGTTGCAATGTCGGATCGCACCACATTTCGGCGATTGCGATACGCTGCGCCTTACCCTTAGTCGAAACGGCCGCGCCGTCGATAAGGATAGTTCCCAAACCCGGATCGTCGGTCAAATTGTCTTTGCTGTCACTCATTGCTGCCTACTCCAACAAACAAGAAACAAGAAACGAAAACGATACACAGTAGGGGAGCGTAGGGGAGCTACGCTAGCCCGCTATTTACCGTAGCTACGCGCGGCCGCTAACTCGCTATCCTGTCGCTCGAATTCGTCGCGACTAATCCGGCCGCGTAACCGATAATCGGCACCCATTCCGGCGGCCCGAATCGCAACCAGCGTACACGCATCGCTAGCGTTGACAGCGGCGATAGGTTGCGACAATACCCATTGTCCACTACCCGCGAACCGTTCGCATCGAAAGTATTGCATTGCGTTAGCTCCTGATAAGAGAATCAACCATTTCCACTAGTCGGCAGTGTAGTTGCGTCATGCTAGCGGCCTAAGTCGCTATCCGCGACTAATTCCCTTAGTCGCGGTCACATCATTGCGGCCTAGACTGCCGACTAGCGGACCGTTTCGCAACGGTTCGCCGTATCCTCTCCTAGTACCCTATTAACGGTTAGCGATTGCCTACTCGTTAGCGGTTAGCGATTGCCTTACACTATTGATTATGGGTACTCGTTTCGTTGCGTCAAGAAACTTTTCGGAAAGTTGCTTAGGCAACCCGTCGCCAATTGAAGCAATCAGAATCGGCCCGCAGCCGGCCGCGAAACGTGGCAACCGATCCGGTGACCCCGCCTACGCGCCGATAGAATGTAACGTGGCGACTTGTGGGCGAACCGCTCACGTTAGCTTGCGCCACAAGCTTGCCTAGCCAAGTCGTCACGGATTCGCCGCGTAGATACAGCGTACCCCGCGAACCGATTGCAGCATTGTCTAGGAGATACAGCGTAAGCTTATCGACGGCCGTATTGTGCGCGTCGCATTGCTCCTGAGTAATACCGGGTACGATTCCGGCCGGATCAAAATAGCGGCCCGCGACTTGTACCACGTAACCGCACTGGCGGCTCTCGCGGGAAATAATCCCGCTATCCGTTTCAATGTTCATAGCGGGATTACCTCATAGCTTGCGGGGTTGCCGTTGAGCAAGTCGCTAACGGCAGAGAACGCGGACGATTCGCGGCCGTCAGTGAATCGGGCCAACGCAATCAGTTTGGACACCATAAGCAGCGTACTAGGATGATTGCAGATTGTGGACGTATCGCACCCGGCGCGGGACAACGCAAGCAAGTGCTTATGCCATGCGCCAACTACGGCAACCATGTTACACGCGTTTTGCACTTCGTCCGCGAAACGGCAAGCGGCGATATCGGCCGTGTCGCTAGGAGCAATTTAGATTTGGTAACTACTCATTGCGTTAGTTCCTAGTGTGCGATTGCCTTACGCTGACATTGTGGATACTCATTCCGACTGGTCAAGAAAATAGGCCAGAATAGCCGTAAGAGGCTATCGCATAACGACTTATTGATTAGTCGCTACTCCACTATATTAGCGGCGAAACAGCAGTCGATCGATACAATCGTTACAATCGATTGTGACGATTGAGCTGGCCCGATACGGTTATCAAACGATCGTATGGGCTGTGAGGGCCGCGGCGGTTCCCGGAGTTCTCGGGATTGTAACGATTGTGCCGGCGAGGCCGGTTTTAGGGGTGGGCCGGAAGGGCCTCTATAACACCCAGGAAAGCAATGTGTGGGCCCTAGAATCGCATATTTACCGGGCGATATCGTTATCAGTATCGGTACGCTTTGTGGGCCAGGAAGTGTACCGGGCTTACCCCTACTCCTTATTATTACTCTTTATTTCTAGAGCTTGAATATAAAAGAAGTAGTAAAAAGAGTATATAGGAGAATAGGAAAGCCGCTTTATAACAATCGCATAAAAGCGATAATCCACGGGCCACGTCGATTTAACGACGTGGCCCGTGGATCATGCGCCTTACTCGATTTCCATAACTCCCATAACGATAGGTTCACGGGCCACGTTCCGAGGGCCTATAATGCCCAGCAGCCGGGCTAGCTTCAATTCTCCCGCTATCTTAGACCGTGTTTGGCTGAGAATGCCCCTACGGTTCGCGGGCCGTGGCGGGCCACCTGCGAATTATGGCTTATTCAAAACAGCCAAGCGCTGCCTTGACTAAGCGCTACTTTGACCAAGCGCTATCCCGACCCGGGCAGAAAAGCAATAATAATCAGTACGCTATTTGGCCCAAATAGTGTACGGGTCTTGGACCACGGGACACCCATGTTCAGCCGCTATTTTGCCGGCATACTCCGACGAAAGCTCCGCGACTACTGCTGAACGGTCCAAGCGCTTACAGCACCGGAGCATGGTGCCAGTGCCACCGAACAAATCGATAAGGGTATCACCTACCACTGACGACATAGATACACAACGGTCGTACAGAATCTCAGGGTGCTGAGTTGGATGCCATGCCCGACGTTCTCCACTGTTGCCAGTAACCCTCGGGTGGTCCCATACGTCGAGTGGTACCGCCCCATCTGGGCAAGCACGCTTGTCACCCATTCGCTGTCGCTCTGACTCAACCCGAATCGAATCCGCATTCCACTGCTTATCGGGTGCTGCGAGTCGTAGGACATACCTGAATCCACTCCCGCAGTCGGTCCTCACATTCTGGCCGAAGTTGTATGCCCAAAGGAATGTTTTCGCAGACCACGATGGGTGGCGGAACTTCAACAGGTTCCGCACCATGTACTTGACTTCCAGGTCGTGCTGCCAGTAGTAGCTGAACCACAACGACTTAGTTACCAGCAATGATTTCGTTATCACGTGCTCAAGGAAGTTGTAGTAGTCTAAGCGCTTGTCCGATACGCCCGCATAAGACAAACCGAGGTTGTCGGGCGGGTCAGCAAAGATCATTGGCACCGCAATCTTACGTTCCCGCATCGCGTCCAGTAGATCCAAGCAGTCGCCATTGAAGATCATGGTAGCATCACCTTGAGCCAGGCCATGTTGTTGTAATCGTGGTCGTAGCTGTATCCTAGTCATAGGCCCCGGTTGTATAGTCATCCTGCCGGGGCTGATGAGGTCCCTCACTAGGTGCATGACCCTAGTGAGGGGTTTTCTATGGGTGCAGTCTGTACCCAGTGCGGGCCACTCATTCCCCAGACTTCTCCTTGTTGGCCCGCCGTTCCAGCACACGGTATCGCCACAGTGCCAGAGAGCCTCCCAGTACACTGATGAACAACTGAAGGTTCCTCCAGGCAAGTCCGGCCCCCTCTGGGCTAATCTCCTGGATCAGTCGCTGAGCCAATTGCATTGATTCATTAATAAGGAACAAAACAAACATCATGAACAATGAGGAAAACCACATTCCCCTTGCAAAACCACGCTGTTAGAAGTTCGGCCTGCGGCTACAATAAAAGCAGCGAACAGCGTCAGGCACCAAAGGCAGGTAGCGATGAATTCCCAAAATGGATGGACAAAGCCCGCCACGTTCACAGCCACATAAGCTGTGATGCCCAGCAACGTGAGAATGGAACATCTGGGTTTCATTGGACCTTCTCCGTTGCTCGCCGTTCCAGTACACGGAATCTCCAAAGTGCGATGCAACCGCCAAGTAGACCGAAGACCAGTGAAAAACTGGCAGCGGTAACCTGATAGGGCCCAGGACCTCCAGTCTCTTTTAGACTGTCAGTAATGGCTACTACCAGCATAGTAACCACCGGGAATGCCTCAATAATGAGTGCCCCAAATGTCAGAAGAAATGTCAACAAGCATCCTCTTGCAAAGACAGTTTGAGGCGTGGTCCGTCCAGCGGCCACTACAATCAAAGCAAACACGATGGCATGCCATTGGCATTGGGCCACGTACAACATCAGTTCACTTCTGAATGCCGCTGCATTCACGGCTACATAAGCCGTGATGACCAGCAACGTGAGAATGGAAAACTTGGGTTTCATTCAGACTTCTCCTGATTGGCCCGCCGTTCTTGACGTCGGTAATTCCAGATTGCCAGCGAGCCGCAAAGCAGGCCGAAGCCCAGGCAAACATTGCAGGCAAAAAGGAAGGACTTCCCCATTGTGGGGTCTGGTTCTGCTAGAGTTTCCGCAATATCAGCGATCAGCTCTATAACGAATGGCCAAAACTCAAATGCGATTGCTCCAAATGCAATCAACATTGATGCCAAAAACGCTCGTGCAAACACTGTTCGCGTTGTGGTCCGTCCCACTGCCACTATAAGGGTGTAGAACACCAAAACCCACCATACGCATTGAGCAATATTGCAAGTCAGCCGACTTCTGAACGCTGCAACATTCAATGCCACATAAGCCGTGATGCCCAGCAACGTGAGAATGGAAAACCTGGGTTTCATGGTGGCCCGCCGTGTCTAGGGTGTGGGAACGTGCAAACGTTTGCACTTTAGATATCCCAAGTCCGCCCCGTCATTTTGTTGACCGATTCTTGCGGGCACACGTGAGCCAAATACACGGAAGTTGTTGCGATTGAGGAATGCCTCAGCTCGTTGGTCTTTCAACTCATTTCGAGCTTTTTCGTCGGCCGTTCGCTGCTACTAATACCGATTGCCCGCATTGCGGGCACTTGGCAAGCTTGCCGGTGCATTCATCCGCGGCTTTTAGGCGCTTGCCGCAAGCACAAGTGTCTCGGATCATTGTCCTGCCCCAGGAAATGGAATGCCTGATAATATAAGCGGAGCAGCAGCCGTGAGCAAAGCGCATACCGCCAATACCGCACAGCAGTTACAATGTCGCGATGAACGGAAATGGCCAGAATGAAATTAAGGTCGATGTCCACCAGCTTGCCGAAGGCTGGGTGATGATCGGCATCGATAAAGCGCCGCCCAATGAGACGCGCCCATCATATTGGGTGAACCAAGCACTTATCGATTGGCTGCGGCAAAACCCAACGTACCGAGTGCGATGCACCGCGCCGATCGTCGCGAGTGGAGAGACAGTCGCCATCCACGTCTGGTACTAAATCGAATCGCTTTTCCTACGGTTGCACGGCTCGCAGAGCAGTTGCACGTTGCGCTCAGTGCTACTGCCGCCTTCAATTACCGGAATGATATGGTCAAACTCAAGCCGTTCGTTTGAGCCGCACTGAACACACTTCCCTTGATCGCGCCGCCAAACGAAAATGCGAACCGATTCAGGGATTGGTGGCCGGTTCGCTTCGACCTTCTTCCCGGCGGTCCCGGAAAACTTGTTCTTCAGACGCTCCCATTTCTGCCTATCGCTGTCGAGCGCTTCGAGAAACGCGAGCCGAAGTTCTTCTTCCGAAAGTCGCTTCTCTGCGTCAGTAATATCCCAGAGATTGGGCCCGAAAAGCCAATATGCTGGCCAACGCCGTTGCTCAAAACGGACGTATGATTTCAGGCACTTGATGATGTGTTCACTTGCATTTCGTAGATCGCCGTCTGTGGCGAAGATACCGCAAAGCCACATCGCGGCGGGCCGTTCTTCCCTAATCGCGCCCCGAATCAGTTGGAATTGCTCAGCCGTTTCAACTATCATGAACTGTTTGCGGTCCCCTTTGCCAAGCGTATCTCTACATGCTACTGCAAGCGGTCGTGTGTACACTTCATTGCCGTCGAAGAAGTCTGCAAAAGCCACATAACTGACTTTAGCTGTGCGCACCACGAACCCGCATGACTCAATGGTACAGTAGCGCTTTGGCATTGGTGGCTCCGGTCCAAATCGCTACATGGTAGTCGTGAACCCGCTAAAATGCAAAACCCCGCCTGATATCGTTATCATTCTCGCCGCCGCCGGTAGGCTAAGCGTACCCCTGGCTCACCCTTCGATATCGTTATCACGAAGTTCCTCCATGGTCTTGAGAATCATTTGCTCTTTTGTTTCGGAGTCCACG
>JALHLM010000030.1:18704-20061 GCA_022844585.1 Pirellulales bacterium
CCACGGCCTGGCCCTCAAGGGCCATCGTCGCCTGGACCATGCCGACCAGTCACGTAGCCTTGTCGCGTAGCTTCGCCGCCTTGATATGCTTATCACACTCAAGGATCATGCGGCCCCATTGGTCGCCGTTACGGACGGACACTACGGCCTTGCGGAGCGACTCGACGGCAGCGATCACGTGCTGCATCGTCGACAGTTCCTCATGCGGCTCTAAGAACTCGTTTTCGTAATCAATGGACATACGCATCGCTCGATAATTTTATCCAGGATTCGCGTCTCCGGCCGACGGACCGGGGACCATAGCTGAGTACAGGAGTTACGTTCCACTAGGACCACGGGCCGTCGTCTAGGCTCCGGCGGGTCGGGCAACTTCGTCAGATGCTTGCTCATGCGGCACCCCGAGATTGGTATCGTAGAATACGCACTGTGTGCTAACTTCATTGTCCCAAGCGCCGACTAGCAGCACGCCGGAGCCGTAGCGTGCCGCCAGCATGGCGTTCAAATCTGCGGCCCACTGCTCATACCGCTTAACCATCGCCTCCAGCGCCAGCCGGAACTTGTAGCGCGACTCGTTCATCGAAGCCTGCGTGAATTCTTCCGCCGGTTCGGGTACGGGCCAGTTGCTCACCGCGTCACCTTGAGCGTGCTGTCGACGCCGTAGCCCCGGTTGCTGATCGTCTTGATAAGAGTATCGAGCTGCTCTTGAAACTCCTTACGCTCGTCGTCAGGAATCTCAAACACCATGCCGTTGCCGCTTTTCAATGTGATGTGCGCCCGATTCCGTGACATAGTGGGGCTCGCCCCGTAGGTACGCCGCACGATGCCCGTAACAACGAAGCCGTCGTACTCCAGCCCAAGGTTGTCGGGCGGGTCCATGAATATGCACACTATTCCTTGTGGATTAGCGTCCAAGAACTCCTCGCAATCACCGTGGAAAATCATGTTCGAGGTCCTTATCCTAGAAGACTTAAGTGGTTTCCGATTAGCGTGACGCAGTCCACCGATTAATAATCTCGTTCGGCCACATTGTGAGCAATTGAGGTCGGGACTTTACCTGATTTGCATGGCGTTCCGCTTCAATCATTCCGCCCGCGATCAATGCAACCCGTCGGCCGTACTGCTGCTGGGCGACCCGAAAGTGTCACAGAGCGCCTAGTGTCTGCACCTCTCGACATACTGCCGCCTTCAAATACTCGCTTAACATCCCATTGCTCTCAACATTCCTCCGTCATCACCCAAACTGGTCTTGAATGATTCACTATGGGCCAATCTAATCTCACAGGTCAACAACGATAGGCGTACTGCGACAAGCACCCTTCGCCGTACTCTTACCAGGAGCCATCACATGTTCGCATGG
>JALHLM010000031.1 GCA_022844585.1 Pirellulales bacterium
GTCGCGAAACGCCCGATAGCTGCGGGAATTCCGAGGCGAAGCTTGCGAGCGATCGGCCGGGGCGTTGGTGAGGTCGCGTTGGTCACGATTTCCACGATCTCCTTGCTCCGCTACGCGGCTACTGCGCGAGCGGTTTGATTGTCCCCGTTCGCGGCCTTGGACGCCGACTTGGGTGCGTTCCGTGGGCGGCAATTCCAAGCGACCTCGGTTCGCGACGTTTTGGCCGTCGCGGTTGCGTTCTCCGTTCGCGCGCCCGTCGGCGTTGCCATCTCTCCGCGCGAGTTCGGTGTCGCGGCGGCGATTGTTCAGCTCGCGGAATTGCTGCGCATTCGCGCGGAACTGGTCGTCGCCGCGGTTGCGATTGTCGACGAGGCGAACGTTGTTTTCGCCGCGCTCGCGCTGCAATTCCGGCAACGTCGCGGCGATGCGATCACGTTGATCGAGTTGGTTACGGCGATTCTGGTAGTCGCGGAAATCGCGCGGGGCGCGATTGTCGTTACGCGACATGCGGTCGTAGCGGTCGCGGATGTCGTTTTCCCAGCGGGGATTGTTGCGGCCGTTCGACCAACGGTAGTAGTTGTAGAACGGATCGTACCCGCCGCGGCCTTGATAGGCGTACCAGGGGCGGTAGCCGTAGCGGTTGTAGTTGCCGCCGAAGTAATTGCCCACGTAGTAGTGGCCGTATCCGGGGCGGACGAACAAATTCCAAGCAAAGTTGCCCGTGTTGAATGCCACCCAGGGGCGATAGTAGTAGCCGGCGTTGAGGTACAACGGCTGCCGATAGTAAACCGGCGCGAAGCAGAGTCCGCGCGTGTTCCAGGGGCGATCCCAGCGGCCGTTTACGCAGACATAGCCGCGCGGCGTCCAGTTGTAGTACGTGGGATACCAGATCCAATTCGGTTGGCAGCGCGCCCAGTAGCCGGCACGCCAGTAGTAGTTGGACGATCCCCAATTCCAGCAGCCTGGGTTCCAGAAGTAATCCTGACCGGGGGCGGGACTGCTGGGACCTTCATCGAGCGTGTCCGGCGGTTCTGGCAAATAGGCGACGTCCTGCGTGTCGTCTTCGACCCAAAAGCCGGAGACCCATTGCCATTGAGCTTCCGCGGGGGCCCAATAGCCGGGGACCCAACGATGTCCGGGCGGACGATTGCGATACACGCCGGTGATCCAGAGAAAATCACTGCGTTCGTCGTCCCAACCCCAATAGCCGGGGATCCAAACGACATCGCGCCCTTCCGGTCGCGATTCCGGCGGTTGCTCCTCGATCAACGGGGGCGGCTCGCGGTCGACGAGAATTCCAGGTTCGGCTTTGTAACGAACCGTATCGGCGAACGCTTCATGTAAAGGGCCGCTCGTGAGCACTTCCATGCCGTCGGGCGTCGCCTGTTGATCTGGATTGCCACTTGTGGCGGTCGGAGCGGGCGGGGGCAACTCATCTTGAGCGTAAACGGACCATCCTTGGAGCGCCACGCCGAGCGCGAACAACGCGCTACCGCGTAACCAGGTGTGCATAATCGTATCTCCGTGACGACAGTTGTCGCAGGTGTGACGGCGCGCGCAGCCAAGCGCGACACTCGCTAACGGGTATACGCAAATGAAGTGCCAACGCTAGTACCGCGTCAAAAGTCAGAAACTTGGGCCGCCAAAACTCAAGGGTGGCTGGGGTCGAATGTACTCATTCGCCCCCAGGTCTAGTGCGTTGGGGGCGAGCGAGTACGCTCGACCCCAGCCACCCACGCTTTCCAGTAAGCCGAAAAACAGAACTGGACGGAGCGCTACGTCGTGAGTGGCAAAGCGGCGTTGTGGAAGATTTGGTAGGCGCGTTCCACGAGTTGCTCGTCCGCCGCGCCGGCGTGAAATAGGCCTCGTACGCGAACGCGTCGAATCACGCCTTTTTCGAGGCCTGGCTCGAAGAGATCGTGTTCCAGACGCCAACAGGCGTCGTGCGCGTCGAGCCGATGCGATTGGAGATCGCTGGCGTGAATCATTTCGATGTATTGGATGGGCCGCGGAGATTCCGCGAGCCTTGCCGTGAAGACTTCGCCGCCGCGTGCCGCATCGGCGTTGACGAGCGAGGCGTCACCGTGCAGCGACATCGTGCGCAAGTGCGCCCGTTGCAGCGCCGCGGTTTGATTCAACTGCGTGCGGGTATGCACGACGGGTGTGCAATCTAATAACGGTGTTTGCACGGAGAGTTGCAGATCGATCGCGAGCGCCGCGACGTCGTCGCCGAGAGGATCGGCGACACAACGCCAATAGGCTTGTACGCGGAAGGGGCGCGATGTGGCTACCGGATAAGTGGCGACTAAGTCGGAGACGCGCGTGTAGGCATCGCATTGCGCGACGTCTTGTGCGACTGCGGGAAACACGACGCCGAGGACGGCGACGGACGATAGCGGTGCGCTGTCGAAGGATTCGACGCTGAGGCCGAGATCAGGCCGGGCTAGATTCAGCCGGGCTTGGAGTCCGCGCCAGGCCAAGGCGACTTGCTGATCTTCGATTCGCCAAGGAGAGACGGCCATGGCTCACCTGCGGGATGTCGCGTGGCGACAAAAAAACCCCGCCGCCCGTAGCAAGACGGAACGGCGGGGCCGGAACAGAGAAGAGGCCGAACGCGGAAGGATGTGTCCCGGGATAATAAAAAAACGCGATGAAACCTGCGATACTGAGACAGGACCGTTTCCTTCCCTCGCGGCAGTCTTCCTGGGAGAGGGACGAACGTTTCTAGCTCCGTAACGCTTTTGATCTTATCAGGTTCTCCCTGGTTGTCCAGCATTTTGTGAGAAATTCTTGAGCGTCCAAAAATAATCGCTCATTCAGGGTCGCTATCTGCCGATCGGGCAAACTCTTATATTGCGACGGCCGTTTCCGTTCCCTTTTGACCGAGACTATGAGCACGTTTCTCGAGGTTTGTGAACACGCCGCCCGCGCCGCCGGGCAGGTTTTGCTGGACTGGCAACACCGCTTTACGGTACGCGAAAAAGGGCCCGCCGATTTGGTGACCGAGGCGGACGTTGCCGCGCAAGAGACGGTGCAAAGGATCATTCTGGGCGCGTATCCGAAGCATGGATTCGTGGCGGAAGAGAACGTCGCAATTCCCAGCCAGGAAAGCGGTTATCGCTGGATTGTCGACCCGTTGGACGGCACGACGAACTACGTGCATCGGATGCCGGAGTACGCTGTTTCGATCGCGTTGGAACAGCATGGACGCGTGCTGGTGGGGTGCGTTTTCAATCCCGCGAACGGCGAGTGCTATACCGCCGCGCGCGGCGAAGGGGCGCGGTTGAATGGCCGAGCGACTCAGTGCAGCGGCATTCAGGAACTATCGCGGGCCATGGTCGGCGCGAGCTTTCCGGCGAGCATCACCCGGGAGTCGATCGATATCGCTCGGTTCGCGGACATGCTAGTGCGAGCCCAGTCGCTGCGGCGGTTGGGTTCCGCGGCACTCAATCTGAGTTTCGTTGCCACCGGAAGGCTCGACGGGTACTGGGCCACTTCGATTAAGCCTTGGGATATTGCCGCGGGAATTCTGCTGGTGACTGAAGCGGGCGGATGGATCTCCGACGTTAGCCGCCAGCCGCTCGATTTGGACCGGCCGAGAGTGCTGGCGGCCGCCACGCCAGAGCTTGCCGAGGCCATCGCGGGGGTGCTGCAAGTGCCGCCCGTCGCGTAGTCGAGTAATTTCCTGCCGCCCGCCCCCACCAACAGAGGGGCTTTCGCTTCTTTGTCTGCAGTGACGCGACTAAGATAGTGACATGGCGCAACCGCTCGCCGCGTCGAATTCCCGACGTGCGAGACGCCTATGGTCGCTGGTGTCGTCTTATCTATCGCTGCGTCTGGGGTTGCGCCTCCATTCGGGAACTTCCGCGTTGAGTTACTTCCGCGCCTGCCGCTGGCTCGCCTTCGTCGCCATCCTGAATGGCGCGGCGGTCATTGGTAGCGCGCAGCCGCCGGCGGGGGATGTGGAACAACCTCAGACGCAGCCTCCGGTCGTGGCGCCGAAGTCGCCGCCGGATTTGTACTACCTGCCCGACGCGAACGGAAAACTCGTGCCGGTGCCGGGGTTCCGGTGGGAGGAGTTCGCGGAGCTGTTGGCGATTCAGCGTCGTGAGGTAACCGCCGCGCAGCCGCCCAAAGTGGTTTTCGATCAAGTTCAGATCGAAGGCGAGGCCGAGGAGGATCGCGCCACGCTGACTGTGAGTATTGCCGCCACGATCAGCGATACGAATTGGCTTTCCATGCCGCTGCGGTTCGATCAGTGCGTGCTGCTGGAACATTCGAGCGAAGGCGCCGAACTTCGCATTGAACCGTCGCCGGACGGGCTGGGGTTGCTGGCCTGGTTCCGCGCGGAGCGCGCTGGGCCAGTCCGATGCGAACTCAAATTACTCAAGGGACTGGAAGGCGGCGGCGAATCGGGTGAGTTAGCTTTCAACCTGCCGCGCGCGGCGAAGACGAATCTCGCGCTGCGTGTGGCGACTCCGGAAGTGAGCGCGGAAATCGCGGAGGACGAAGGACTGGTCGCGACGGCGCCTGACGGCCAAGGCGGTACGCTGATTTCCGTTCAGGCAGTCGCGGGCCGGTTGCATCTGCAATGGACGGGTTCGAGTCAGGTCTTGGCGTCGGCGCCAACGTTGGAGGCGACCGGCGCGTTGGCCATTCAGTTGGATGCGGACAGTATTAGCACCGAGGCGAAACTGTCGCTGCGGTCTACGTCACTTCCGTTGGAGACGCTGCAGGTCAGGTTGCCGCTGGGCGCCACGTTGCTACCAGAACGTCAGGCAAGTTACACCGTGGAATTGTTGTCGGCGGAGACGGAAAGCGAAGCCGCCATCGCTCAGGTTCGACTTCACGAACCGAACACCGTGGCTGAGGTGCGGATCCAGACCCGGCAAGATTGGCCGGCGTCGCAGCCAACGGTCGATCTCGGCGGCTTCGCGGTGATCGGGGCCGCGCGTCAACGTGGTTTCGTCGCGTTGCAGGTTTCCGAAGAGTTGCACGCTCAATGGGAAGAGCGGCTGCTGGTTCGGCAGGTCGATGAATTACCGGCGGCGTTGCGCGACGCACAGCCATTGGCGGGCTTCGAGTATTCCGGGCAGCCTTTTTCGCTGCTGGCGAGCGTTTCTCCGCGAGTCACGCGAGTCGCGATCGATCCGCAATATCTGGTCAGCGTTACGCAGGACGAGATGCATCTGAAGGGCCGCTTGAAGTGTCGGGTGCGCGACGGCAGCCTGCATCGGTTGAAGATCGATCTCCAGGGCTGGTCGATCGATGACGAAGGCTGGGGGCCGGCCGGGCTGATCGCGGACGGCAATTTGATCGCCTCGCTAGCATCGACTTTGACCGTTCCGTTTCAGCGTCCCTTGACCGGCGAGTTTGAGCTTCGTTTCGAGGCCCGTCGGCCGATTCCGGCAGGCGCCGCGCAAGTCGAGTTCACCTTGCCACGGCCGGAAGCGACGCTCGTCGGCCAGCCGCAGCTCGTGGTGCTGCCAGCGGACAATGTGCGTTTGTCGCCGTTGCCGGAGACGCAATTGAAGCTGATTGCGCAGCGGCCGGACGCCAGTTTGAGTCTGCCAGCGTTGCGGCAGCCACCGCAGTTCTATCGAGGCGATGTGAACGACGCGACGTTTGCGGCGGACTTCGAGGTGCGGCCCCGCGAAATCCGCGCGACGGTTCATTCGCAGGCGACCATCGGCGACGACGCCGTCGCCGTACGGCAACGACTCAAATACCACGTCGAAAACGAAGCCATTGATCGCGTCGGCCTGATGATTCCGCGCGCGATTGCGACGGAGGGCAATCTTCGTTTGACTTTGGTGGACGCAGAGCCGACTCCACTGGCCGTGACGGCTTCCGGGCGAACCAGTTCGGACACAACCGCGGTATTCCTGCCGCGGCCGCTGCTGGGCGACATGGAATTTGAGGCGAGCTACGAATTGCCAGTATCCTTGACGCCTGGCGCTCTCGAACTGCCGCTGATTCAACCACTCGATGCCCTGGACGCCGGCGCGGAGTTGGAATTGAAACTGCCGGCTGGGCTCGAGCCAACGCTTAAGTCTTCAACCTGGACTTCCGAGAAACAAGACATTTCCTCGGTCTCTCATCGTTGGACATCGGCTCAGACTCCAGCGCAAGTCGCGATCGATATCCGCCGTGCTCAGAACGAGGCGCTGCGCGAGGATCTGGTGGAACGCGCTTGGGTGCAATCCCAATTGGTGGGCGAGCGGCGACAAGACCGCGTGGTTTGGCGCGTGATCGCGCCCGACGGCGCCTTGTCGGTTCGCCTTCCCGCGGGAGTAGTCGCTCGAGACTTGCTCGCGATGCTCGATGGCGCCCAGATCTCGGCTACTCAGCAGGGCGAGGGAGTCGTTTCGTTGGCGTGGCCAACCAGCGCCGCCTTGGATGCGGCCCACGTGTTAGAGCTCGATTACCGGATTGAGGACCTGGAAGGGAACGTCGCTAGCGAGTTGCCGCCGGCGCGATTGGCTTCCGCCGGCCGCATGAAACAAACCGTGTGGGAACTGCTGCTGCCGACCCAGCAACACTTAATTGCCGTCTCGCCGGCCTATCAGGTCGAGAACTATTGGACGTGGCAGGGCGGATACTGGGCGCGCACCCCGACGCGATCCAGCCGCGAGCTGATGGAGTGGTCGGGGGGCGCACCGCGCGATGACCTGCCGTCCGGGCCGAACCGCTATGTGCTGAGCACGTTCGGCGAGCCGGCGGCGCTTGGCCTGTGGCAAGGCGCGCGGAGCGCATTGGTGCTGACGGGTTCCACGCTCCTGCTTTGCGCCGGGCTGCTCGCGATGTTCGCGCCGGCGTGGCTGCGCTCGGCGTGTCTGCTCGTAATGTCGCTGGGAATCATTTCATCGCTGGCTTTTGCTGGCGACCTGGCGCCGTTGCTGCTGCAAAGCGCCGTGCCTGGCGTGGTTTGCGTCGCCCTGGCGATGGCGCTGCACTATTGGCAGCATCGTCGCCGCGGCGCCATTCCGTTGCTCCAGGGCAGTACACACGCTCGGCGCCATTCCAGCTTTACCGATCGATCGCTCGGATCGAGTTCGACGTCGTCGCACGCCTCGCGTCGCGTCGCCGTGCCGTCAATTCCGAGCGACCTGCCATGACGCCGCGCACCTTTCTCGCCGTTATCTGCTTGTATTGCGCGAGCATGCTGACGCGGACCGGCGTCGTCACGGCGGCTGTCCCCGAGTACTTGCGCATCTTCGCGCCGGCTGATCGGGTTCAAGAATGGCCGCTGGAAGGGGATAAGTATTTGCCCGTTGACGCGGAGGAGTTCGAGCGCGTTGTAAAACTTGTGGAACGAGGCCAGAAGGGCCTCGCCACGACGCGCTGCTGCCGCATTGAACGGCTCGCTGGCGAGGCGAGTGTCGCGGACGGAACCTTGCGTGGAAGCGTAATCCTGGACGTGACGCACGAGGGGAGTGGCCCTGCGCTATTGTCGCTCGAACCTTGGCGACTCGCGATGACGGACGCGCATTGGGAGACGCCAAATCCCGGCCCAGCGATCTGTGGACTCATTTCGGGCGCGCGCACGGCCGTCGTCGTCGAACAGAGCGGCCGTTTGCGGATTGATTTTTCGCTACGCGGTTCGATCGATGCGTTCGGCAAGCAGGAATTTGCCTTGCGCGTCCCGGCGTCGCCGACCGCGGCGTGGGAGGTGACGGTCCCGGCGGATCATACGCTGCGGGCCAGGGGCGGATTGCTCACGGCATCGAAAACATCGCCGAATACATTTCGACTCGATCTGGCTGCTGGCGAAACCGCGATGCTCATTACTTCCCCCGCGACAGCGGAAGCGGAGCGACGTCCCACGGCATCTTATACGAGCACGCTCAACTATATTTTCTCCGCGAACGGCGTCGAAGTCGTCGCCGATTTTCACATCACCGAAGGAGACGAAGCCAAGCGGCGGTTTCGCGTCGCGTTGGACGACGTGCTGGAACCGGTTTCCGTCGCGCTCGGCCAGCAGGCGCTGCCGTTTCGCCGACATACCGCGACTGACGGTCGACGTTTCGTGGAATTCGAAATCGCGGCGCCGCTCTCCGGGGAAAGTACGTTGCGCGCGGTCGCCTGGTGCCCGCTCCGCGCCGGTCAGCGTTGGGCGCTCCCGCGTTTGTATTTGGCAGACGCCGCCTGGTCCGACGGCGCCATCAACGTGCTGCTGCCAACGCCACTCGGTCTGACGCAATTATTTCCCAGCTATGGATTGCGCCAAACCAAGGCTGGCCGCCTGACCGCGCCGCTGAGCGGAGAATCGCTGACGTTCGATTGTTACTCGGCCGACGCGCGACTTGAACTGCGCGTGGACACCCGGCCGCCGCAATTGACGACTACGTCTGGCACGACGGTCGAAGTCGGCAGCCGCGACACGGTCGCCCGGACGCTGAGCGACATCAAGGTCGCCAATGGGGACGTTTTCGAGATTCACGGTCGGATTGCGCCGGAATGGCTGATCGAGGACGTGAGTTGTCTGACGGAACAGCGCGTCGAAGAGGTGGAAGCCGATCCGGCGGATGCTACACGCCTCGTCGTGAGGTTAAATCGATCTGTTTCTGCGCGGCAAAGCGCGAGGCTCGTGGTGACGGCGCGGCGGCTCAATCCACGTAGCGGCGAGGCGTTCGATTTGGCATCGTTCCAGCCGTTGACTTGGGAAAACGCGCCTGAGGCGACGCAGACGTTTTCCTTGCGCACTTCGGGGGAACAAAGCTGGCAATTGCAGCTTGCCGACGGCGCTGCAATGACAACGCGAGAACAACTGAGCGCCGCGGTAAGTGAGTTGTTGTCTCCAGCGATTGCCGACGAAACCGTGGTGACTCAAAGTGCGGACGGCATCGCTGCGGCGATGCTCAAGGCGCGTCCGCAACGTCTCCGCACCAGCAACGTGTGCGAATTCGTCGTCGCCCAGGACGAACTAATCGAACGATATGCGATTTCCTGCGTTCCAAATCAGGGCGCGACGGATTCCTTGTTGGTGCGATTTTCGCACCCGCGCGACGGCGCGCCGACCTGGCACATCGCGAACTCGCCGGACGTCGCCGTCATGGCCAAAAGAATGGCTGCGGAAGGACGCGATCCCGCGGATACGACCGAAACGTGGCAGGTCCAGTTCTGGCCGCCTCGCTCCACGCCATTCGTCCTGGAAGCCCAGCGAAAATCCAAGTTTAGCGGCGAAACCGCGCTCGCCCTCGTAGAAGTGCCGTCGTCGGTCGGCGGCGAAGCAGTCGCGCGGGTCGTCGCTGATGAGTCCATCGTCGTCGCTGCCGAGGCTGCCGGCCCACGCCCTGTATTTCCGAATGCTGCTTTGCAGTCGATTGACGGCCAGACGGTTCGCGCCGAGTATCGCTACGAGCCTTCGCGCGACGTTGCCAGCTCAGCGCCGGCAGCGCTTACGGTCTCGGCGCGCCCGCGCCCAGAGAGCCAGTCGCAGGCCATTGTGCGCAGCGAGTCGCTCGTTACAACGCTCACTCCAGGCGGCGAATGTCACGTGAGCGCGCGCTATCGTCTCGATAGCGACGCCAATGCGGTATTCGCTTTCCGGCTGCCAGAAGCGGCGCGATTGCTGCGGTTGGAGCACGACGGCGCTTCGGTTGCCTTTCGACGCGCTGGAAACGAGTACTTCATCAGCCTTGTAGACTTGACTCCCGACAAGGCGCTACGGCTCGAATATGCGCTTGACCAAGAGAATGGACTGCTGACTGGCGAACTGAAGGAGATGTTGCCGAAGACTGATTCCATCGCGCATCCGCGCGAATGGGAACTCCAACTGCCGCAGGGTTGGGAGTTGATGGACGTCGAATCGCCTTGGGAATGCGAGCGTCTGAAGTCGGACGAGGCGGTTCGTCGGTTCTTGGGCCCGTTGACACGGGCTATCAATGCCTCAACCGCTGTGAACGAAAGACCTGCACAGAGTATCGTCGCCACGCGGATCAGCGGACCGGCGAGCGGCGAACCAGTGTTGCGCGTGCGCGCGCGCTCCGAATCGCGACGGTACTTCTTTTGCTCCTTGGCCATCGCCGCCGCAAGTTGTTGGCGACTGTCGCGCTGGCGACCTAGGGCGATGTTCTCTGCGCCGCTGGCGACTGCCGCGGCGGCATTGGTCGCGCCGGCGTGGTTGATTCCTTGGACCGCTGGGGCCTTTTTGGGATCGCTCCTGGGCACGCTTTTTGGCATGAAGTCGAACGCCCCTCCGACAACGGATCCGATCAGCGAGGTTCGTGTGATTTCGCCGGGTTCCACGACTCGGACGATGGTGGTTGGCGCGATGCGCGTGTTCGTCGCGTTGCTGCTGTTGTTCGGCGCTGGTGGCCAGGCGGCCGAAACGGTGGCGGCGCCGACGCCGCGCGTGTTCGTGCCCGCTGACGCGGGGGGAGCGCCTACCGGTGATCGCTATTTTGTATCCGCAACCTTGTGGCGCGAGTTGCAGCGCCTCGCGGCGGTCGCGGGCGATGAACAGCCTGAGTGGATCATCACACACGCGCGCTACGCGCTGGGCAGTCGCGAGAAACCTGTCGACGCAACGACGCCGATGAGGGTCCTGTTTGAGGTGCAAACTTTCGTGGATGACGCACGCGTGCGTTTGCCACTTAGTGATGCAGCCATTTTGCGTTGGAACAACGTGATGCTCGACGGCGTGCCTTTGGACTTGCCGGGCAAAGACGCGCCCGCGGATTGGGAGCTTGCGATTGTGGAACGAGGCAGCCATCGCGTCGAGTTGAGTTGCCAGCCGGACGTGACTGAGTTGCATGATCATCGCCTGTCGCGCTTTCATACGTTCCCTGTGCCGCGTTCTTCGCTGCGAACCTGGTGCGGAGCGGGACTTTCCGGGTCGGAGGTCGATTCCCACGGGGAGCAAACTCGCCAAGCGGCCACGGGCCTGTTGACGGCGGAACTCGGACCCGAATCGACGATTGCGTTGCGAACCGCACGTTCCGCCGACGAAGCCGCCGCGCGTGTGCCGGTGGAGTTGGAACAATTGCTCTGGCTGCATGTCGAGCCAGAACGCGTGACGGCCGAGGTGCGACATCAGATCATCGCGGCGGATCGACCTGTCGGCCGGTTGCAGTTGCGGTTCGATCCACGCTGGCAGGCCTTGAATTTGGACACGGTAGGCAAGGGCCCGCGGCATGAAGCTACGGCGAAGCCGGGCCAGGCTTTGCTCGAGTGGTCGACGCCAGCCGTTGTCGGAGAACATTTTACCTGGCGTGCGGAATCGCGCGATCGAGCGGGGGTGGGGGAGATCGCTTTGCCGCAAGTGACGCCGGTCGGCGCGGTGGTGCGGCGCCGTTGGTGCGCGGTCACGTTTGATCCTTCGCTCGAAATCACCAGTCTTGCGAATGCCGGTGCGCCGGCGCCGTCCGCCGCGCAGTTTCTGGCGAGTTGGGGGGCGGCGGAAACGACGCCGACACACGTGATGGCCTGGCCGCTTGGAGCGCCGGCGCCGAATCTTCAGACCGCGTTCGTCCAGCCGGTGAACGTGGTGGAGGAGTTGGTCGAGACCACGGCCCGCGCCGATCGCATCGACGTCACGTTCGATGCCACGATCACGACGGCCAAGTCCGCGTTGTTCCAGCATCGCATCCTGGCTTCACCGAATCTGATTGTGAAGACGGTCGAGATGGAACAGGGAGGCGCGCGGCGCGCCGTGAACTGGTCGCGCAGCGACGACTCGATTCATGTTTTTCTTCCTGGCCCGACGCTCGGACCGCATCGGCTGATCGTGCAGGCGTCGTCGTCCGCATTGTCGAGCGAAGCGGTCGAACTTTCACTGCTGACGCTGGCCGACGCCGAACTGAAAAGCCGGGTTGTGAGACTCCATCGCCATCGTTCGGCGATCGTCGATGAGCTTCAGCCGGAGCCGCGTATCGCGGCGAGCGCCGGGAACATCCGCACCACGAATACGTCGTCATCGCTTCAGGTCGGCGAGTGGGCGCTGCCGGAGAGCCGGTTGCCGATTTCGTATCTTTGGCGTGCCAATCAACCACGCATTGTCTCCGTGCAGACGACTTCGTTGGAGCCATCACCAACAGGACTGCACGTCGAATTCGATTGCCAGATGACGATTTCCGACGGCTTCCTCGATGAATTGCGATTTGAAATCGCCGACGCGTGGCGCGGCCCGTTTGAATTGGAACCGGCCTGGCCTCACGAACTGATCACCTCGTCTCCGGCGGGAACAGCCACGCTTGTTGTCCGGCCTCCGCAAGCGATTCAAGGCGAGCAACGATTGCGCGTTCGCGGCGCGGCACCTGTTGGGGCGGACGGCGCGATGGCGTTTCCCACGGTGAGTTTGCAGGGCGCTGGGCGAACGCAGCGCATGGTCGTGCTGCCGGACCACCTGGAGGAGCAGCGCGTCAGTTGGACGGTCGAAGGGTTGCGGCCCGCGCCGCTGCCGCCGGGTTGGATCTCCCCGCCGGAGGCGGAGTCCAACTGGAGCGCCTACGACGTGTTGATTGACGATTACGCCGCAACTTCGCGCAGCGTCGAGGACGAATTGCGACAGCCGCGCGTGCGATTGGCGGATCACACGTTGCGGATCGAGGCCAACGGCGTGTACCGCGGGATCGTGGCTTGGATGCTTGATCCGGGCGGTCTCAGCCAACTCCCGTTGAGACTGCCGGAGGGCGCCGCGGCGCTTTCCTGTCGGATCATGGGCCGGCACGTTGATCTCCGCGAGGTCGCGGCGGATTCCTGGCTGGTCCCGTTACCGAGCGACCGGCTGCCGCAAGTCATTGAAGTACTCTACAGCGGGCGGGCCGCCCTGGACGGCTCGGCACCAGCGCCGACCGCGGAACTGGTGGACGTCCCGGTCAGTGAGAGCGTGTGGACCATCATCGGTCCGCCAGCGGCGCGCGTGAATGTCGCACAGACGTCCATCGCCGCACAGGCGGTCGATCGCTTTGCGGCCGCGGCCGAGTCCCTGCGGCTGGGCGTACAGCGCACCGGCCTGCGCGAGAACTCTTCATCAAATACTGATGAAGAGCGTTGGTTCGGCGTTGCTCTCCAGGTGCTCGTAGACGCTCGGCAGGCTGTCATGGACGCTATCGAGAATTCGGCGGATCGTCTCGAAGCGCGGCGGACGCGTGCGGAACTGGATGAAGCGGAACTTGCTCTGAACGAGTTTCTCAAGGACCGCCCCGCCCTAGCTAAGGCACTGGCGACGGCGACTGAAGCAACGCCGTCACGAACGGCACCGGATACGGACGACTTGAATCCGTTGCGCTACGCGATCGTGCATACTCGCCAGGAAGGGGGAGATGTGACCCCCGTGTTGTTGTCGGGCGCTACGATCGACGGTGACACGATCACCAGGTGGTTTATCGGCGCTGGATTGATTGCCGCCGTGGTATTGCTCGCGCGCAATGCCGTCGCGGCACGCGCGGCGATGGCATTGCATCGCTGGCGCCTGGGCGGCTGGTTGATGCTCGGCCTGGCGCTTTGGCTGTGGGCGACGCCGAGCATTCTTGGCCCGGCGACCATCGTTTGCGCTGGTTGGTTCGCAGTACGTTCCGGTCGCCTGACACAAAATCGGCCTGAAATGGCTCATTGAGGCCTGTTTGTGTATAGTGAGTGGCATGAAATGCCCCTATTGTCGCCAAGACAACGATCGCGTCATCGACTCACGGGCCAGCCAGGACGGCTTCGCCACGCGCCGCCGCCGCGAGTGCATCTCGTGCCACCGGCGTTATACGACGTACGAAAAAATCGAAGAGCCAGCGATCAAAGTCATCAAGAAAGACGGGACGCGCGTGCCGTTTGAGCGCGATAAGATCAAGCGCGGCCTGGAAAAAGCCTGCTGGAAGCGCCCGGTGAGTGACGAGCAGTTGGAGGCGATTGTTTCGGCCGTCGAGAACGACGTCTATGAACTCGCCGACGCCGAAGTGGAGAGTGAGCAACTCGGCGGGATGGTCATGCAACGTTTGCGAAAGGTTGACGAAGTGGCGTACGTTCGCTTCGCGAGCGTGTATCGACAATTCCAGGACGTCCGCGACTTCGTTCACGAGCTGGGGCCGATGCTCGAAGAATCGACCGGGCCCAACACGTAGTCGCGAGAGCATGTCCATGATTCGTCGGGAATCGACGCGGGAAGGTCTGCCCGTTTGGTTGATCATCGCCCAGTCGGAACACGCCTCGCTGGCGAGTTTTCTGGCTTGCCATTGGGCGGCGTTTCCGGGGCTATCCGCCTCGGCGCGCGAGCAACTGCTCGGCGCGATCCTATCGCACGACAACGGCTGGGACGCCTGGGAATTGTCGCCGGAGCTGGACCCAAATCTGGGGCGGCCGTATCAGTTCACGGAGATGCCTGGCACGACGGTGCTGCCGATCTGGACGCGATCGATCGACGAGTGCGAGTCGCTAGGACCAATCGCGGGTTATGCGGCCAGCGGGCATTTTTGTGCGCTCCTGGAACATCACCGCGGACATCTCGATGCGAAGGCGGATCAAACGGCCGCGGAGAAGTTTTTGAAGGCAGAATCGGCGCGTCGCGAGCGGTGCCGGACGAAATGGCAAGGCAAACAAGGCGATCTGAAAGAACTTGCGATTGCGCAGGGTTATTTGCAGTCGTTCGACGCCATCAGCCTGTGGTTTTGCTGTGCGCAACGTTCCGAGGCGTTGCAGATTCGCGTTCCCATCGATGGCGGCCCGGAATATCGCTTCGAGCCTTCCGCCGAGGAACCGAGCCGGATTACCATCTCGCCTTGGCCGCTGCTGGAAAGCCCGGTGCAACTCACGGCGGAAGCCAACTTAGTGCCAGCGACCCGCTACAAGAGCCGGGCCGCCTATGCGGAAGCGGCGATGGAGCCAACGTTGCTGACTTGGGACCTGGTCAAAACGCCTTAGCGTTTCATCACACGTCCATGCTTGGACGACGGCGTGCGAGTTTCGGCCGCCCCCTTGGGGCTACCGGAACCCCTGGGCGGTTGTTTCCAGGGGTTTCGCTTCGCTCTACCCCTGGCTACTGACGGTCGCCCCGTTGGGGCTTGGCTTGCCGGACTGGGGCTTGGGCCAGCCGCACTGGGGCTCCAGCTAGCTGGACCGGGGCTTGGGGGGCTTGCAATGTGAGGGGCTAGTCGCTGGGCGGTTGTGACGGGGCGGCAGGCTTTTCGGCAGGGGCAATTTCCTTGACCGTGGCACCCAAGTCCAATTAAGATAAACAGTTCGGGAGCGCCTCGGGGATCGGGGGAGCTTCCTGGCGTGAATCGACCCGAAGGTCTACAAGGATCGGCCGCATGGCTTGCCCAAGACTCCTGGTTTTCCTGACCTCCCTGGCGTTGCTGGCTGGCGTTCGCGCTTCGGCCGATACGCTGCAAGACCCGCCGGATGCCGCGACGGAAGCCACGGGCGGGCGGTTCCGGCAACTTGCGCCGGGCGTGTTGACGGTCGTGGAGCCGAATAGCGACGTCGCCGATACGGTGAGCCGGCACGATCTGGTGGAAATCCTGGCCGCCGATCCGGCGTTCGGTGAACGGGAAAAATCGGCTGGCAGTTCGCCCGCGAAAGAGGCCGTGTTTCGGCATGAGATCTGGGGGCTGGAGTTCGCGTTCAAGCCGTTGCGACTGATTCAAGTCTCCGTGCCCAACGACGACGGCGAATTGGTGACGAAGAACGTTTGGTACCTGGTTTACCGGGTCAAAAACACCGGCCACCGGATGAAGCCGACGATCACCGAAGCCGGCGGGTTCGACGGTGTCGTGGAAATGGCGGAGAATCCGCAGCCAGTGGAATTTGTGCCGCAATTCTTCCTGGAGAGCCCGGAGTTCAACAAGGTTTATCCGGACCGGATTTTGCCGCTGGCCATTGACGCGATTCAGCAGCGCGAGGATCCCAATCGGCGGTTTTTCGATACCGTCGACATCGCCGGGGAGATTCCGGTCGGCAAATCGATCTGGGGCGTGGCGACATGGGAAGACATCGACCCGCGCATCGACCGGATGCACGTGTACGTCGGCGGGCTGACCAACGCCTACCGCTGGGTCGATCCGAAGGACCAGGCGGGAAAATACCTCTACAAGCCGGGCGAGTCGCTGGGAGCGCATCGGCAATTGGCCAAGAAGATGCTGCAGCTCAACTTCTGGCGGCCTGGGGATGAGTATCTGGAGCACGAGGGGGAGATCCGACTGGGGGCCCCCGACGAGGTTGACTACGCTTGGGCGTACCGGTAAGCTACTAGGCTCGACCGGCGACAATCGCGGATCGCCGGCGGTCCAAATGAGCGATTTTGCCGGGATTCAGCGACATGGCACATAAAAAAGGTCAGGGCTCCAGCCGCAACGGGCGTGATTCGAACGCGCAACGCCGAGGCGTGAAGCGGTTCGGCGGCCAGGCGGTGCGGGCTGGGAATATCCTCGTTCGCCAAGTCGGCACCAAATTCCACGCCGGTAAAGGCGTCGGCACCGGCAGTGATTACACGCTGTTCGCGTTGGTCGAGGGGAAGGTCCACTTCGATCGCGGCGGGCGCCGGATCAATGTGTTGCCGGTGTAAAGCGCCAACTAGTTCGATTCTCCGTCTCCTTTCGCGGAGCGAAAGGAGACTGTGTTCAGCTTGCCGCACGGCGCTGAATTGCGAATCATACCTCCGGGGCGGCCGAGTATCGGTCCGCCCCGGTTTTTTTTATGGTGAAGTGAGATGTTCGTCGATCGGGTCAAAATCTACGTCGAAGGCGGGAGCGGCGGCGACGGTTGCGTGAGCTTCCGCCGTGAGAAGTACATTCCCCGCGGCGGACCCGATGGCGGCGACGGCGGCGACGGCGGGCATGTGATCATCCGCGCTGAGGCGGGAGTCGATAGCCTGGCGGGGTTGTCGCATAAGCGTCACTGGACGGCGCCTGCAGGGGGCAACGGCGGCAGTTCGAACTGCACGGGGCGGAACGCCGAAGACCTGGTGATCAAAGTGCCCCCTGGCACCATCGTGATGGACGCCGAACAGGGCTTTTTGCTGACGAACTTGCCGGCGCCGGGCGATCAAGTGATCGCGGGTCGCGGCGGCAAGCATGGTCGAGGCAATTTGAGTTTCAAGTCGAACGTGAATCGCGCGCCGCGCGATTCGACGCCCGGCGGCGCTGGCGAAAAGCGCCACGTGCTGCTGGAGCTGAAGGTGATCGCCGACGTGGGACTGGTCGGCAAGCCGAATGCCGGAAAGAGCACACTGCTGAGCCGGCTGTCGCGCGCGCGGCCGGAGATCGCCGACTATCCGTTCACGACGAAGTTTCCCAACCTGGGCATCGTGCAGATCAATTTCGACCGCTCGTTTGTGATGGCGGACATCCCCGGGTTGATCGAAGGCGCGCACGCAGGCGTGGGTTTGGGGCATGAGTTCTTGCGGCACATTGAACGGGCCGGGATCTTGATCCACTTGGTGGAGCCGGAGCCGACGGACGGCACCGATCCGCTCACGAACTATCGCGCGGTTCGCGCGGAATTGGAGCAGTATGACGTGCAACTCGCCACGCGGCCGGAAATCCTGGTGGTGACGAAGTCCGAATTGCCGGAGACGGAGACCGTGCGCGATCAACTTGCGGCGGAAACGAACGGGCCGGTGTTGTGCATCTCGGCGGTGACCGGGCAAGGGCTCGATCGGTTGCTGGCGGCAATTATTCAGGAGTTGGATCGGCGGAATCTGGCGCCGGCGGTGACGCGGGCCTAGGGAATCTCTTGTGCTTTGATGCAGGGCCGTTTTTGGCTTCTCAACGGCGCACCGCGGACGCATCTGTCGGTTTTCTCTAGCCACGGTCTGTGACCTCGGCGATTGAAGAATCTGCACCGGGACGCCGCGCGTTCTAGAACTAGCACATCAAGAAACAGCCGCCGCTCTACTTCTCTCCCAGCGGCACGTCGCGGAACTCGCGATGGCAGGCGGTGCAATTCTTTGAGATCACGTCGAATTTCTCGGCCAGTACCTTGAGGTCGGCCGGCATTGCGTCCGTGGCCGCCCGCAGCACGGCTTCCAACTCCGTGGCCGCCGTCTCGCTTTCCGTCAGCAATTGGCGGAATCGCTCGGGCTGCTGCTGCACCTCGTCGGTGCGCAATAGCTCCGTGAAATGCTCGCGCAGCAGCAACACTTCATGCGGCGGATCGATATCCGGATGCTTGGCCGTCGGCTTCCAGCCGGCGGCCGCAATCGTCTTCAAATGATCGAACGTGTGCTCCACGGCGACCATCGATTCCGCCATCAGCGGAATCTTCTCCGTCTCCTGGAATTCCACGACCAACGCGTCCAGCAGCGCATCGTCCAACCGCCGGGCGTTCTCGGCCGATTGATAGAGACCGCGGTAATTCTCGCTGGTGCCGGCCGTCTTCAACACTGCCAAAGCCTCGCTTGGCTGCATCATGCCCGCACTTACACAAGCCACCGTGGCCGCTGCCGGACTTCGATGTTTGCCGTGATGACAATGAATATAGATCGGTCCAGGCAAATCGCGCACCGCCTTCGCCAACTGCTGCGCCCGCTCCTCCGGAATGCCGTCATATCCGTGCGGCAGGTGAACGTAGCGCAGTCCATGCTTCTTGGCCAAGTCCACCTCAGGCGTAGCGCCGTCAACGCTAATCACCGTCTTCACGCCGAGCGCCGCCAACTCCTCGAAGGCCGGTTCGCCATCCGGTTGACCGCCAGAGATGACCTTCTCATGCAAACGAATCGCATTCGGCAAATGCTTCGCGCCAATCTTCTCCGGCTCCCGCGCCACGGCGGCCGGCTCGGCTGCTTCGCTCGCTTGGGCATCCGCCGATTCGTTCGACGCCGTCGGCGCCGGTTGCTTCGCGCAGCCGGATGCGATTGCGGCAATAGCAAAACCAAGTGCAAAGAATCGCGATCGTGCCATGGCGCCGCGCCTCCGTTTCTTCTATGTTCGCCGAACCAAGCCTAATTATTGCCCCTCGCTCAGCCCGCGCGTAGCTGCCAGATGGCTTTTATTAAAAAGTCGTAGGGCGGGCCGTGCGGGAGGAAAGACGTTGCAAATGCACCAATGGAAGCGAACCACACAGCGTGGGATCATCAAAAAAGTAAGGCCCGCCGGAACTGAACCGGCGGGCCTAAACTTATGACCCAAGTGAATTCTTTGATGAGCGACGCTTCGCTTCCTGGATGTGCAACGCCTCGTGCCCCGGCCCACCCTACTGAGGCGATTCCGTTGCCGGTTCCGGCGTCGTCGCATCGGCCGGTGCTTCCGGCGCCGCGGGCAGGGCGTTTTTGAGATCCTCAAACTCCTGCAGCACGTTCTTTTCGCCGGTCAGCGGATAGGCCCCCTTAATGATATCCGCCCGCGTGACCTTGATCTTCTTGTAGATCTCGTCGGAAATCACGTAGTACCAGTCGGCGAAGCGATCATTCAGATCCTTGGCCTTTTGCTGGCCGTCTTTGACCTTCTGATCGTAAAGCTCTTGCGCTCGCTTATTTTCGGTCTCAATGCGCTGCTTCACCACGTCAGCGGCAATGTCGTCCGGGGCCTTGGCCGCGGCATCAGCCGGTTGCGCCGGCTCGGTCGCAACTTCGGCGGTCTCTTCTTCGGTAGTCGGCGTCTCCGCCGGCGCCGCTTCCTGGCAGGCGTTCGGGTTCGCCGGCTGTTCCGTCGACTCCGTGGCAGCATCCGCAGCCGGTTCCGTCGCGGACTCAGCGGCCGGCTCGGTCGTCGCCTCGCCTTCCGTTTCGGGCGCAGCTTCCGTGCTCGGCTGTTCCGGTTGAGCCTCGCCCGGCAGCGGTTGCAACTTCGGCGGCTCGATGCGGTCCGGGTTGAATTGCGCGACGATGAAAATGTAGCGGTTCTGCCCCTTAGCTGCCTCCTCCTCGCCGGGCTTGGTCGCCGGAGACGGCGCGGAATCGGCCGCGATTTCGCCGAATCGCAGCACGTATTCAACGCCTTCCTTGGTGCCGA
>JALHLM010000032.1 GCA_022844585.1 Pirellulales bacterium
TGCTCTTCCGATCTGACACTCGTCGTGGCGACAGTGAGATACGAAACCGGAGCCAGCGAATGCGCCGGCTCCGGTTTTTTGTTTGCCGTTCGTAATCCTACCGCGCCTCGATCAAGCGAGGTCGAAGCGATCGAGGTTCATCACCTTGTTCCAGGCCGCCACGAAGTCCTGGACGAACTTTTTCGCCGCGTCGGAACTACCGTAGACTTCGGCCACGGCGCGGAGTTGCGAGTTCGAGCCGAAGATCAAATCGACGCGCGTGCCGGTCCATTTCAGTTCGCCGGATTTGCAATCGCGCCCTTCAAACACTTCGGCGTCGGACGAGACCGGTTTCCACGTCGTGCTCATGTCCAGCAGGTTGACAAAGAAATCGTTGGTCAGCGCTTCGGGGCGTTTGGTGAGGACGCCATGGCGGACCTGGCCAGCGTTGGTGTTCAGAACGCGCATGCCGCCCAACAAGACCGTCATCTCGGGCGCGGTCAGCGTCAGCAATTGCGCTTTGTCGATCAGCAGCGCTTCGGCCGGTACTGTATATTTGCCCTTGAGATAGTTGCGAAAGCCGTCCGCGATCGGTTCCAGCACGTCAAAGGATTCCACATCGGTCTGTGCTTGCGAAGCGTCCATGCGGCCCGGTGTGAAAGGAACCGAGACTTCGTGCCCGGCGTTTTTCGCCGCTTGTTCGACGCCGGCGCAACCCGCCAACACGATCAGGTCCGCCAGCGAGACTTTCTTGCCGCCCGGCTGAGCGCTGTTGAACGCGCTCTGGATGTCTTCCAGCGTTTTCAGCACCTTGGCCAATTGCGCCGGCTGATTGACTTCCCAATCCTTCTGCGGCGCCAACCGAATCCGCGCGCCGTTCGCCCCGCCGCGCATGTCGGAACCGCGGAACGTGGACGCCGACGCCCAGGCCGTTGCAACCAGTTGCGAGACCGGCAGTCCAGAGGCCAGGATCTTGCTCTTGAGCGCGGCGATATCCTGCGCGTCGATCAAGGGATGATTCACCGCCGGAATGGGATCCTGCCAGATAAGTTCTTCCTGCGGAACTTCGGGGCCGAGATAACGCACGCGCGGACCCATATCGCGATGCGTCAGCTTGAACCACGCCCGCGAGAACGCATCGGCAAGCAGGCTCGGGTTTTCCAGGAAGCGCCGTGAGATTTTTTCGTAGGCCGGATCGAATCGCAACGCGAGGTCCGTGGTGAGCATCGACGGCGCGATCCGTTTCGCGGGATCGTGCGCGTGCGGCACCGTGCCCGCCCCGGCGCCGTTCTTGGGCGTCCACTGGTTGGCGCCGGCTGGGCTCTTCGTGAGCTCCCATTCGTAGCCGAAGAGGTTCTCGAAAAAGTTGTTGCTCCACTTCGTCGGCGTGGTGGTCCAGGTGACTTCCAGGCCGCTGGTGATCGCGTCGCCCCCGACGCCTGTGCCGAAGCTGTTCTTCCAGCCCAGGCCCTGTTCCTCGAGTCCGGCCGCTTCCGGCTCGACACCGACATGTGTCGCGGGGGCGGCGCCGTGGGTCTTGCCGAAGGAGTGCCCGCCGGCAATGAGGGCCACCGTTTCCTCGTCGTTCATGGCCATGCGCTTGAACGTCTCGCGAATATCATGCGCCGCGGCGACCGGATCGGGATTGCCGTCCGGCCCTTCGGGGTTCACGTAAATCAGGCCCATTTGCACCGCGGCCAGCGGGTTCTCCAACTTGCGTCCGTGCATTTGCCCGTCGGCCTTGTCGTCGGACACCAGCACGCCGCCTGCCTTCTCCACGCCTTCAGAACCGTGTTTGTAGCGGACATCGCCCCCGAGCCAGGTCGTTTCAGCGCCCCAATAGACGTCCATGTCCGGCTCCCAAACGTCTTCGCGACCGCCGCCGAAGCCGAAGGTCTTGAAGCCCATCGTTTCCAGAGCGACGTTGCCCGTCAGGATCATCAAGTCGGCCCAGGAAATGTTGCGGCCGTACTTTTGCTTGATGGGCCAGAGCAGCCGGCGCGCTTTGTCGAGGCTGACATTGTCCGGCCAACTGTTGAGCGGCGCGAAACGCTGCTGCCCCCTGCCGCCGCCGCCGCGACCGTCGCCGGTGCGGTAAGTGCCGGCCGAGTGCCACGCCATGCGAATGAACAAAGGGCCATAGTGGCCAAAGTCCGCCGGCCACCAGTCCTGCGAGTCGGTCATCAGCGCCGCGAGATCCTTCTTCACCGCGGCCAGGTCGAGACTCTTGAACGCTTCCGCGTAGCAGAAATCCTCGCCCATCGGATCGGACTTGGCGGAATGCTGGCGCAGGAGATCGACCCTCAACTGGTTCGGCCACCAGTCGCGATTCGAAGTGCCGCCGCCGGCGGCGTGTTTGAGGCGAGTTTGCGTGTCGGCTGCCATGAAATTTCTCCTTGAGCGCGCTGGGGGATGAACATTGCACTATTCATCCGCAAGCGATGGTTGCGGACCGATGGGCCAGGTGCAATCGAAATCGACCCGCCGCGGTTACGATCGATGAGGTGGCGTGCTTGTTGCCAGTTCACCGCGCCCGATCGACTCCAATTGGACAAATCGTACCGCCAGCCGCCCGACGCGACAATCTACGGGGATGAGGGGTCTGGCGACTGGTCCAAACGCAATTTGCCCTCACACGACGGTTGCCAGATGATCGGCCAGGCGCTGGGCTAGGGCGACGAGCGTCAGGCTGGGATTGGCGATCGGAATGCGCGGAAAAACGGAGACGTCGCAGCAATACAGGTTCGTGTACGCTTCGAATTTGAGGTTCTCGTCGACGACACCGGCGTGGGTGGCGCTCATGCGCAAGGATCCGCCAGCGTGATGCACTGTGCCGAGGTTGCCGTGGTAAATGTCATCCGCCGGGTTGTAGGTGGCGCCGAGGAAGTCGAGCAGGTGGTTGCGGACCGCGATCATTTCGCTGCGGAGGTGGAATCGCGACATATTGGGGAGGCTTTCCACTTCCAACTTCGCGCCTTTTCCCATGTAGTGCAGGCGATTCGCATCGTTGAGCGCACTGTCCGTAGTGAAGTTAATCGAGACCCAAGTTTCGCCCTTCGTGTCCGTGATACGTTGGTATACGTCGTCATCCGCATGCCGGGCAAGCCAGTATTGAGGGTTGATGAGCAGTTCGATGTTGTAAGGGTGCGCCGCGCCGCCTTTTGGCCAAAGTAGGATTTTTGCATGGTGCTGTGTGCCGCTGTACGGACTGCTTTTCGGCAACTTGAATCCGCCGCAGAAAAAGGCGGGATGGTCGGTCAGCCCCACGCCGATCTTGGAATTCGGGTCGGTCAATCCGCTGGCCATCGCGATTCGCGGGCTTTCGAGTGAGCCGGCGGCCAGTACGACGACCTTCCCACGGTACTTGCGTTCGACGCCCCCGATTAAATCGTGGCAGACGACTTGCGTGGCGAGCGTTCCCGCAGTCTCAATGCCGGTGACCAAATGATTCAAATTGATGGTGAGGTTGTCCTTACCGGCCGTCGTGCCGAAGGAAAGCGAGTCCAGCAGCAGATCGGCGGTCGAGAATACGCCGGTCGAAGTGGCGCGGACTTCGGTAATCGACCAAGGAGAGGCCGATGGACGGCGACGCAGATTCGGCTGATGAACGGAACGCGGCAGGTCCGTCACACGCAAATTGAGAAACTCCGACCGTAGTTCCTTGACGAGCGCATCCTGGTACGTGCCGAGCGTGCGACACTTGCGCAACAGACGTTCGGCGCGCGGATAGCCGACGCGACTTGCCAGGTAGGCGCCGACCTTGGCCGGCCAGTGCGCCAGTTCCCAGCCATGCATCCGGGGGATGAGTCCTTCCCAAAACACGGACCGACCGCCCAAGTTCATCTGGACGCCGAACATTAACGTCGATCCCGGCCGATTGACGTAGTTGCGCACCTCGAAGTTCCACGAGGCGGCGAGGTTGTCCGGGTTGCCGGGCAAATTGTCGACCTGCGTGGGAAATACGAGACTTCCGGCGTCGAGTACGAGCACGCGTTTTTGATGGCGGTCGGTGAGCGCATCCGCCAACACGCCGCCGCCCATACCGGAACCAATGATGACGACATCGTAAAGGATGGTCTCATCGAAATTGCCGGGCACGGCGTCTTGCTGGATCTTAGTTCTCGTGGTCGTCAGATTGTCATAGCCGTGCGCGAATTTCGGCGTCACCGGCGGGAACTGAATGTCGCCCTCGAAAAAGTGCGCGGCCGTCCCGGGCTTGGCATCGACCTTGCGAGCGTCGCCCAACATTGGACGCGCATGATCGAGCAGGAAGCGGATTTCGAACGACTTGGGATAGCGCGCCGGGGGCAGCGCGAAGACCCATTTGCCGCCTTGGCCGTCCTCTTCCGCGTAGTAGGCGCCGATGACTTCGGCGTCCCAGCCGTCCCAGCTGTTCAGCAGCGTGACTGTGTGGTTCGGCGCGAATCGTTCCGTGACAAGCGTGATGAAAAAGAAATCGGGCGACAATCTGGAGAAGCCAGGAATGCCATCCGCCGGCGGTGAGTACTCTAGCCGCTCCCAACCGCCGTGGTAGGCCAGAAACGGCCAGATGGGCCGGTCTTCGTCGCGCGGCGGTTGCCGAGAGTCGTCCATACGAGATGCCGTTGCCTCGCGTCGCAGGACTTGTTTGCAGTCGCTACGTGAATGCAGTCGCCGAATACTAGCATAGCGCGAGCGATCCGAGTAGAGTTAGCATGCGGAGGGCGGAATGCAACACCCGCTTGGTGATTGAGGCCTCACATGGATAGCAGCCAGAGCTGGCTGTCAGGCGGATCTTCACATTGTCAAGTGCGGATTCAGCTTTCACATGGCCGGTTGATCGTGCGCGACCACGAGATCCGCCTGCGTACGCACTCGCTGGCGTTTTCATATCGCAAGGCTTGGAGGTGTCGCCTCGCGATCGATGCCGACGGATCGCAAGGGCTGATCGCTGGCTGGCAGCGCATGGTGTGCGAATCGGTCTATGCGTCGACGCCCTACGGCGCGACCTACGCTTCGCCGGGACACTATGCGAGCGGCGCCGAGGCCGCGCAAAGGTCGCCTGTTGCGGAGGCATCGAATGACAATTCAACTGCAGGTGAAGCGAAGGTGTCGACGCCCTTGTCGCGCGCGTTCGTAACGTTTGTAGGCACGAACGAACGGGGAACGTCGCGCTTGATTTACGTCTCGAAGATTCAGCGCCTCGGGCTAGCGCTGGACGCGATCGATTTGGATCGGGGCTGGGTCACGTTCCAATTCAGGCCGGGCCAGATGTTGGCGGAGATGATCGATGTCTACGACGGATCGGCCGGCTGACCGGAACGGCGCTCACGCGATCCAAGTCGTGATCGCGAATCGGCGCGATGATCTCGCCTGGACGGCGAGGTTGGGTCAGTTGCCCAAGCGCGTGTACAACGTCGACGCCGCCGAGAACGACGACCGCCAGGCAGCCATCACCGTGCTGCGGCATGTCGTCGAACAATACAGCGAACTGGCCGACGTAACGGTTGTTCTGCCCGGCGACGCCGGCACGCGATGCCCTTGGATTGTCGATCGCGTGCGAAGTCTGCCTCGGAGACTGGGTTTTCAACCCTTGGGGACGGAACTGTTCGTCGAACCAGTGACGCAATGGTCCGCGGGCGATGAATCGGAAGTGCTCGAAGTTTACCGCGCGACAAACGGCCTGGCGCCGGACATTTTGGCCGGGCATGTCGGTTCCATGTTCGCCGTCGGCCGTGAGCAAATCCGGCGTTGGCCGCGTGCAATGTACGAACAACTCCTGAGCGCGACCCGGGCATCCGCCGACAACGCCCGCGTGCTGGAGTGCATGTGGGAACTGTTGTTCGCTGGCAGTGCGCGCGAGAATCAGGGAATTGTGACGGCCGGCGATCAGACCATCTTCCGCGACCTGCAATTCCTGCTGTTATCGTTGCGAGATCACAACGCCGGTCCCATCGTCGTTTACGATTTGGGGCTCGAAACATACCAGTTGCAGTGGTGTTTGCGGCAGCCGAACGTTACCTGCCGCCCGTTGCCGCCATTGACGCGCGTCATGCGCGAGTTTGTCGGCTCGCACCGCTGGCAAGCCTGGCTGAAGCCGGCCTATATCTGGGATGCGCCATTCGACCGTATCCTTTGGTTGGATGCCGATTGCGTGGTGCTGGATTCGGTGAGCGACGCTTTCGCTCGCATCGACGACGGTCCGTTTCTGTTGCCCGAGGTCTGCCCCGGCGGAGGCAGGAACCATCCGCGACTGTACAAAATCCTGCCGATTGACGATCGGGAGCAGCGCCAAGGAATCGAGATCAACAACGGCGTGATCGGGTTGGATCGCCGGCGAGATCAAGATCTACTTGCGGCCTGGCTCTACGGCGTGGAATGGGCGATCAGCAATTCCGGCCGCCGACATCTGATGCGGTGGTACGACCAAGGCGCGATGCTGTGGGCGATTTTGAAAACGGGGCGCGAAGGAAACATTGTTTCGGATCAAACATGGAATTATCCGGCGAAGCCGTTGACGCACATGGTGCGCCAGGCGACTCGGAACGGACAAGGCATTCTCGCCGCGATCCGTGAGGCCCATCCCGAAGCCAGCCTCGTACATTGGTTCGGCATGAACAAGCTTTCCGTGGCATTGGACAACGAAATTCGCAATATTTTCCTCGGCGATGACGAGCACCTCGCGGAAGCGTCGGTCAGCGCGAAGGCGAGTTTGCCGAGCGAGCAGCTCGAAACCCAACGCCATTGAGACGGCCGAGTGCGTTGAGTCCTTGGCGGTGTGCGGCGCGGAGGACGCCAGCCGGATTGTCGTACGCGCCGCCGCGCATCACGCGAGAGTCGGCGGACGCAAAGGCAGTGTCGTCGTGCTGCGATTCAACCGGCTCGGCCGCCCAGGCGTCTTCACACCATTCCCACAGGTTGCCATGCATGTCGAACAGGCCCCAGCCATTGGGCAGGCGGCTGCCGCCGATTTCCGTCTGATATTTGTCACCGAAGACCGCGTAGCGCGGCAATAACTCGGCGCTATCGCCAAACGAATAGGCGCCGGGTGAGCCGCAGCGACACGCGTATTCCCATTCGGCCTCCGTCGGCAATCGATAGCCCTCGCCATCGGGATCCGGAATGCTCCAGCCCTCGCCAACAGATTCGTAAAACTCGGGCAGCGCTTCCTGGCGGCTCAGCCAGTTCAGGAATCGCACGGCATCTTCCCAACTCACGTTGTTGACCGGATGGTCCTCGGAGGGGCTGACTTTGACGTCCAGGCTCCAGTTGTACGAGTCGCGTTCCTGTTTCAGGAATTGTTGAAACGCGGCGCAGGTCACTTCGCAGTCGCTGATCCAAAAGGATTCGATCACGACGTCCGTGGCGGCGCCGTCGGACGGATTCCGGCGCAAGGTTCCCGCCGGAATCTTGAGTAGCGTCATCTGTTGCGAATTGACGCGCCACGCCTGTTGTTCGCGTTCGCCCGTCGCAGATTCGATCGCCGGCAATGCGTCATTCCACTTTTGCAACGCGTACCGTGCGGCGGAGTGCGTGCCGATGTCTGCGGCTCGACGAAAATTGCCTTGAACCGCGCTGCGCATGCGCGCAGCCGCATTCGGCGGCAGCGACCCAAGTTCAATGTCGCCGAGGCCGGCACAAAGGGCGGAGCACAATTCCTGTTCAGCGGGTTGCTCCAGTATTTCCGCGATGGCGTTGTCCGCAGTCAACCATTTTGAGAGATACTCGATGAACAGCGCTCGGTCAGGCGCCACCTTGACGCGGGACATTTCGATGGCCGCCTCGGGTTCGCCAAGCCCCAGAGCGACGATCGCCGTCACGGCGCGGGCGTGCTGTTCGCTCGGTTGCCGGGCGTCGAGTTGAGCGAACCGTTTCAACAGCGCGCGCCGCGCGTAGGCGACGTCGGAACGCAGCGCCGCATCAATGTTCGCGCGCTCTTCAGGGGGAGCCGCGGCCATTTGCTGAACCACGAGATCCGTTTCGGGCGCGCCGAAGGCCGCCAGCGCATAGGCCGCGCGAAGCCGCTTGACCGGGTTCTGCGACGCATCGAGGGCCTTGCGGCGCAGGCTGCCTTGCACCAACAGCCTTTGGGAGCGCAACCCCTCCACCATCTGAGGTACCGAGGGAGCGCTGGCGTCGAGCAAGCGGCCGATCTGCGACTGAATGCTGAGCCACGCCGTTAGCGCAAATCCCAGGATCAAGACGGGGGCAAGCGTCATCGCGGCCCGCGACACATGATACCGCCATGTCTTGCGCATCATCAGTCGTTCGGGCTTCGTCCAACTCGTACGCGACGTGAACCACTCAATCGCAATCGCTTCCATGAGACTGGGCAGTTGCCGGTTTTCGGGGCTCGCCTGCCAATTCTCGGAGCGGCGGCGCAGACGGCGCGTCGCGCGGCCGCTGCGCGAACGTTCGTCGTTAAGGTCGAGCCAGGCCCGCAGCGGCGGGACCAGGTAATCGTGCGTCAGTTGATAGCTGCGTTGGTCGGGCGGCGGCGATGAGGTATCGGCTGCATTCGCGGTATCGCTGACTGACGCGGATGGACCGGTCGGCGTGATCAACCGCAACTCGCTGTCCAGAATCCTGAGCAGGTCCTCAAAATCGGCCGGCCGCTTCGCATAGGTGGAGACTAAGAACAGACTATCGCGCGTGCGCGTGCGCGCCCGGATCTGGCTGCCCGACTCCGACAGCAGCGCTTTTAAGACCGCGCGGGCGGCGTCTTGGTGGTAGCGATGGGCGGGAGGCGCCGTGGCCGCACAGAACGTCTCATCGAGAAATGTCACGCCCAGGCCAGCCACACCGCCGACTTTCTTTAAGCTGGCGAGACGCCAGGGGCGCGACTTCATCAAATCCGCGAACAACGCCAACCGGACGCAAATGACCTTGTCGTCCTCGGCCAGGTCGTTGACGGCGCGCGCGAGAAACTCCTCTTGTTCGGCCGACAATGAATCGCCGAGCTTTCCATGCGCACGGCCAAACGCCGCCAGCACGCGTCGGGCGTGATCTTGATCGAAGAAATCGACGACGCCTTGATTGACGCCTTCGACCAACGGGATCTCCAATTCTTGAAAGAGGCGGTTCACTGACAAATAAAAGTCATCGCGCACCAGCAAGAGCACTTGCAACTGCCGCCCGTTCGATTGGCGCAGCGCGTCGACCAATTGCGACGTCCTTAAATCCGTGTGAACGTGCAGCCATTGCTCGAATTGATCAATGACCACGAGAACCTTGGGGCGTTGTTCCGAAGCTTCGGCACGCAATTCCGCGCAGGCATCGGCGAGCGTGGCATCCGGAGCGATGCGCGGATTCAATTTGCGAAGGCGATGCAGGAGTTGCCGTTCCGTATCCTCCGCCGTGGCCTCGAGGTAGATCGGGATCACTTTCGGACTGAGTCGCGGCAACAGACCTGCCTTCACGAGCGAACTCTTGCCACAACCGGACGGTCCGTACATGACGCCGACTGAGAAAGTCGTGCGGGCGTCGACCGATTCGATGCGGTTTTTCCAGAAGCGGACCATCTCGGGCAGCCCATCCCGGTCGCGCGGCCCGGGCAGCAGTCCGAGGAAGAAATCCGCATCCTCGGCATCAAACGATCGCAGCCCTTTGGGGATAATCTGAGCGGCGAGACTTGATTCCGAATGCTGGCATCCGTCCATGACGACGGTGGTCGACGCCGCTTGGGCGGCTGATTTATCGTTCAGCCAGGTCAGCAAGTCGTCACGCAAATCGGTTGCCGAGGCGTACCGGTACGAGCGGCGTTTTTGCAGACACTTACAGCAGATACGATCCAATTCCCATGGAACGTCGGATTTGATCTCGCGCAAGGGGCGCGGGTCGCTCGTCAGGATCTCGGCGTAGAGTTCCACGACGCTCGTCGCCCGGAAGGGCCTGCAGCCAGCCAGTAGCTCGTAGAGTATCACGCCCAAGGACCAGATATCGGTGCGCCCGTCGAGACGATGCGTCTCGCCACGGACTTGCTCAGGGGCCATCATGGCGGGCGTACCGAGAATCTCTCCTTTGCGCAACGCCCGGGCGCTTTCATGAATCGCCAGCCCGAAGTCCGCGACGAAGACTTTCTCGGAGACATCCACGAGCAGGTTGGCCAACTTCAAGTCGCAGTGCGTCAGCCCCTGTTGATGTACGTATGTGAGGACCTCGCAGACATCGACGAAAATACGGCCGATCCGCTCGTAGGACGGCTGATGCTGCGTCGCCCATTCGCCGAGATTCAGGCCTTCGACATACTCCTGCACGATCACTGGCACGCCATCGTGCGTTTGAATGTCATACACGCCGACCAGTGCGGGATGCTTAAGCTTCGCCGCGGTTTGCGCTTCCTGGAGAAAGCTCTCTAACTGTACCGGAGTGGTGAATTTTCCCGGTCGGGGCACCTTCAGCGCCACTTGCCGATCCAACTGCGGATCGAAGGCCAAATAAACAATGCCGAAACCGCCGCGGCCGAGTACTCGTAGCAGCTTGTATCGCCCGATGGACTCCCGAAGCGACGGCTCTTCGCGAGGAACCAATCCAGTCGGGCGTTCCACGCGCGTGCTGTCGCCGATCGACGAATCACCGGCCTCGCTCGGTCGCATCGCGTGGGTCATGTGCGGACACCAGGGTATGCCTCGATTCTCGCAGAATCTGGCTCGATAGCAACCGTGGACCAGAAATGTACGGGCGTGCAATTGTGGAGCGGCCGCCGCAGGACGAAGGCTCCGCGTCGACGCCGTCTGTTCAGAAACGGCTAACCCAATGCTTTCACTTGGCAAAGCGCTCGTCGCTGCGCGGCGTAATGCAATTTCCAGTGCCACGGCGAACAGCACTTTGGGTTACAATGCACCCGGCCGAGTCATTCGAAGTCATTCCGCCTGTCGGATGCTGGTCCATGCCATAGGAATAATAAGATCGATGAATCCACATCGTGCGTCCAGCTGCTTGGCGCTTTCGCTTGCTCTCTGGTGTTCAGGATTCGCTGCATCTACACGCGCTGACGAGCCAGCTCCGCAGGCGGAGTTGGCGTCGCCCTGGAATTTGGAAGAGTTGAACAAACCGCCCGCCGTGGAATGGGTCGCCCAGGACGGCGCGGTGCATTCCCTGTTCTACGAGGGGGAATCGTATCAAGGGCGTGCGACGCGGGTGTTCGCTTACTATGCCACGCCGGGGACGCTGGCCGGCGATCGCACGTTGGATCAGTCGTTGCCAGCCGTCGTGCTGCTGCATGGCGGCGGAGGCACCGCCTTTCGCGAATGGGTCGAACTCTGGGCGAAGCGTGGCTATGCCGCCATCGCGATGGATCTGGCCGGGCATCGCCCGCATGAAGACGCCAACCAACATCAGGCCGAGAATCGCACGCGTTTAACTGATGGCGGACCGGATCAAGGCGATGATGAGAAGTTCGGCAGCGTTGACCTTTCTCCATCCGAGCAGTGGCCATATCACGCGGTCGCCGCGGCGATTCGCGCGCATTCGCTGCTTCGCAGCTTTGCGGAAGTCGACGCCAATCGCACGGCCGTAACGGGCATCAGTTGGGGCGGCTACCTCACCTGCATCGTGGCGGGCGTGGATCCCCGCTTTCACGCCGCCGTGCCGGTCTACGGCTGCGGTTTCTTGTATGAGAATAGCGTTTGGCTGGATCGCTTCGCCAACATGTCCGCCGAGCAACGCGAACGCTGGATCACGCTTTGGGATCCCTCTCGATACCTACCGGGCGTCTCGACGCCGATCCTGTTCGTGAATGGCACGAACGATTTCGCGTATCCGCTGGATAGCTACATGAAGAGCTATCAGTTGGTCCCAGGCGAAAAGCAGTTGTGCATCACCGTCAATATGCCGCACAGCCACACGGACGGCTGGGCGCCCAAGGAGATCGGACTCTTTGTCGATCAACAATTGAATCACGGCGCCCCGCTACCGAAACTCGGCGACACGCGCGTAGAGAACGGCACAGTTCACCTGAGCTTCGAAAGTACCACGAAAATTGCGTCAGCCGCGTTACATCACACGACCAGCGATCTGCCCATCAACCAACGCGCCTGGGAATCGACCGCCGCCGAAATTCACAGTAACGAAATCACGGTTGCCGCGCCGCCGGACGACACCACGGCCTGGTTCCTAACGATCACGGATGAGCGAGGGGCCGTGGTGAGCAGTCCTGTCACCATTTCAACTGCGAAGTGATACGCCACGGAATGAGCGCTCGCCTACCGCCTTACTTGAAAGCGCGCGGCCAATCTCAAGCAACCAAATCCGCGATCGGCGCGCCGATCGGCACCAGCGGATGCGGGCGATTCTGCGAATCGTACAGCGCCAGGTCGTGCGGCAACCCGAGTTGGCGATAGATCGTCGCCATCAAATCGCCAGGGATGCAGGGATTCTCTCGCGGAAAAGCGCCGATCTTGTCGCTCGCGCCGTAAATCAATCCCGGCGAAAAGCCGCCGCCGAACAGCATCAGGCTGTAGCAGTAGTTCCAGTGATCGCGCCCGCCGTCGTTGGCGTTGATCTTGGGCGTGCGGCCGAAATCGCCCATCACGGCCACGATCGTGCGTTCCAACATCCCGCGGTCGGCCAGATCTTGCACCAGGCTGCTGCAGGCGGCGTCGAGCTGCGGCAACAAATCGCCTTTGAGCCGTTTGAAGTTCCCGCCGTGCGTGTCCCACGTGGCATTCGCGTCGGGGGCCCAGGAAACCGTGACCAACCGCGTGCCAGCTTCGATCAGACGCCGCGCCAGAAGCGTGCTCTGCCCGTAAATGTTGCGGCCGTACGACTCGCGCTTCGCGTCCAGTTCGTCATTCAAGCGAAACGCCAGTTGCGTATCCGCCGAAGTGAGTAAATCCATCGCCCGCATCTGAAACGAATCCATCACCGCCGAAGCGTTCGACGCACGCCGATCACGATCGACGTCATGCAGCAAATGCCGGCGCGACGACCAGCGCTCCGTCGACATATCGGCCGAGGCCGATAGCTCAGGAATCGCGAAATCCGGCGCGTTCGGATCGCGCAAGATGAACAGCGGATCGAACGCATGTCCCAAGTACCCGCCGAAAAAGCCCGGCTGCGGCGGTCCGCCGGCGCCTTCCTTCGTGATGTAGGGCAATGTCACGTGCGGCACCGCGACCCGTTCCGGCGGCCGCAACAGCGTCATCACGGAGCCCACCGAAGGATTATCCGTCGGCAACGTGCCACCGCCGACTTCACCGCGATCGTGCCCGGTGAGCGCCACATACACGGCCGCGGCATGGGCATTGTTGACACTGTGGTGCATCGAACGAATGACCGTCGCGCGGTGCATCTGCCGCGCAAGCCGCGGCAAATGCTCGCTGATCTGGTAACCGGGCAGGCTGGTGGCGATCGGCTGGAACTCCCCGCGGATGCCATCCGGCGCCCCGGGCTTCATGTCCCACATGTCGAGGTGACTGGGACCGCCATTGAGAAACAAAAAGATCGCGGCGTCCGCCTTCGGCTCCAGTCGCCGGTCCGCCACAGCCGCCTCGGCCCGCAACAGCCTCGGCAACGACAACCCCAGCATTCCCAAACCGCCCGCGGCAAGCAAACGGCGACGGGAGAATGCAAGATCGGATACGTTGCCGGAGCGAGACATGATAAACTCGGCGTGCGAATGGCGGGTTCGTCCTTGCTCCCTAGCTTAGACGATGCGCCCCCAGAAAACATCGGCCGCAACTCCCCGACGGATTTTTCGTGCACAGCTTGCAATCCGTCGTCGTCGGGTGCGAATAGGGAATAGCGCGAAACGCACCAACCGCGTGAACCGCCAAGGAGCAGGCCGTGGAACAGCCTCGAGCGAAAACGCGTCGCCGCCGCTGGCTCAGCTTCAGCCTCCGCGCCTTCTTCATTCTCCTCACGGCCATCTGCGTCTGGCTCGGCTATCAAGTCAACGCCGCCCGACGGCAGCGCGAAGCGGTGGCGGCGCTCGAAAAACTGGGGGCGTATGTAGCGTACGACGTGGCCGATCCCTACATGGTTTACGAAGGCGGCGCCGCCTTCCGCCCTCCGGACCTTAACTCCGTGGAGCGTTGGATCGCCAACCGGCTCGGCAAGGACTACGTCACCACCGCGATCCGCGTGCAGCTTGCTTCGGCGACGGTGCGCGACGAGGACTTGCTTATTCTGGCCGACTTGCCAGGGTTGGAAGCGATCCAACTGCAGAACTGCCCAAAACTGACCGACGCCACGCTCGCGCAGTTGCCGGCCTCGCGCACGCTAACCGGTGTTGTCATGAATGGCACGCCAATCTCGGATCGTGGCGTGCGGGAACTTGCCAAATTTCCGCGTCTTCAGGCCCTCTGGCTCGGTGACACGCGCATTACCGACGCCGCGATGGAACCGATCGGCCAACTCACGTCGCTGACGACCCTCGACTTGCAGAACACGGCCATTACCGACGCCGGCTTCCAGCAGCTCCATGGCCTGACGAAGCTCTATGATCTGACACTAAGCAATACGAAGATCGGCGATGAATCACTAAGGACGATTGGTCAGTTCCCTCAAGTAAGCCGCCTATTTATTGATGGGACGCAAATCACCGACGCCGGGTTGAAGCATCTCGCGAAGCTCGAAAACCTGGGAGGCGTCTGGCTGAAACGCACGGAAGTACGCGGGCCAGGCCTCAAGCACTTCGCCGCCACGAAGGGACAGTTCATCATTCGCCTGAACGACTGCCCGCTCGACGACGAGGCCGTCCCGGCGTTGGCCGGCTTGCCAACTCTGATGTACGTCGATTTGGGCGGCTCGTCACTCTCCCCGGAAGCGGTGGCGGAATTGCAGACATTGCGACCGACGTTGAAGATCACGCCGCCGTAGTGTCGCTTGAACTCCTCCGGCGAGCTCGGGCGATCGGCAGAACTCGGAAAAGTCCGCAGGCCGCAAGGTATCCGGCGATTACAAGACCAACGGTTGCGAATCCGAATAAGAACTCCGTCGCGAGCGGTTCCTCGGACAAGAGTTCCTCGCCGATGGTCGTAATCAGGCCGAACATCACGAAGCCAGCCGCGCACAAGTTAAGGATTCCCAGCGGAAATTCGAGTGACCTGCGGTTCCGATAGTAGGCGAACCATTCCGTCGTCGCGTACATGCCGGTCGGCGCCATCATCATGATCCCGCCGAGAAAAGCGAAAGGGTTCTCCATCATGGCCACGCTCACGATGCTCATCAAAGTGAGTAGCACCGCGAGCCAGAAATTGATGAAGAAGAAAACGAAGCGAGCTATCCGCGACCAGAACGGGGTGACATTCAAGGTCTCGGACGAAGTAGTGCTCATCGACTCCCATCCACAGTCCGGTGCGCCGCTGCCATGCGGTTCTAACGGTCACCACTACGCGTTACGCACATCGCGTCGCCGTTGGTCGCGGCGGCCTTGGGCGGAGACATGGCCGCGGAAACGGGTCGTTTGGCCGGTTTGGGCCATCCGAGCGTCTTTGATGGACGTCTCCGCTTCGAGTTGTTGCCCGGCGGTGATCGCAAGGTTGCCTTGCTGCGTGGAGCCGGTATCGTGCGGCGGGTGATGCGGGTGAGAGTCTGTCACCAGGAGTTTCTTCCTCATCCCGGCCATGATGGCGTCCGACTCCTTGGCGGCGAGCGAACGGGTTGGCTTTTTACCGGCTCGCGTGGCCGGCGCAGCCGACTTCTTCACTGCCGCGGATTTACGCGCGGCGGCGTTGTTCTCCACCTTCGCGGTGCGCAATGTTTTGCGCGTCGTGGCGCGCGTTGCGCGTGGTCCGCCTGTAGGCTTCTTCTTCGTCGCCGATTTCCCGGAAACGCCGGTCGTCTTGGCAGCGAGCTTTGTGACCTGCGATTCGAAGCCGGCGAGCGCATCCGCGAAGATCTGTTCCTTGAGTTGGCTGCGCGTGGCGAGATCTGCGGAACCAACCTGCCGGCGCTGGCCGCGCGCTTGCTTGCGGCTCTGCTCGCGCCATTTGTCCTGAAGCTTCCGGGCACGCTCGGCGTAGCGTTGCGCTTCTTTCAGCGACAACTCTCCGAGCCTCGGCCGGCGGCTCGCTTCGACAACGCCGAATTCAGCAGCAGTGCAAACGGTTTTCGCCTTGGCCAAAGGGATGGACATTGCGGATCAACTCCCAACAAAAGGTGGTGTGCGCTTGATCGGCCGCGGATCGTAGTTGGCGTCATCGCCCGGCCACCGCCTGATTCTATCATGCTTGCGGGCGGCACAACGACAACGTCGGGATTGCCCGAAGCACATGGTCTGGCGAGCAACTCCGCAACGGTGCCTGACGTTGTCGCCACGGGGGCATGCCAAGCGATCGGATCACGCGTGGGCTCCTTGCCGAAGCTTGCACGCGTAGGAGCGTCGCCGACGTGCTCTCTCGATACCGCGACTTCAGTTTCGCCGGCGACGGACCGAAGATACTTGTCCCGGACTGACGAAAAACTTTCCGGAAGGCCTTTTCAAGCAGCCTTCCGTTCCCTAGAATGCGGAACTCGCAAGTGTTCGTTGGGCCACCAGCCAGAAAGGGGAAAACGCGAATGAAAAAATTCGAACAGACCCCTTTGACAGTGCTGGTCTGAAGCGATATAGTTGGCCCCTCACCCAGTAAATGGGACCTTGGCCCCGGCAGTGGTCGCGGGCGTTAACCTCTGAGTCGATAACGGTTTGCGTTATTGGCTGAAAGGTTCACGCTCATGCCCAGTGCGGCAGTAGTTCTTTGACAATTCGGTTGTGGCAAGAGTGGCATCTTAGAAAACGACTCGTTTGATTGAATCGCGAGATTCAAGTCAACGGGCGTGTTCTGGGCTCTTAGACGAATGATGCTTGTGACGTCGGCTTCGGCCGGTGGACACAGGCGGATTCGATTGGAAACGTTACTCGGTCAGTGGTCGCGCATTGCAAGCGACGCATTGACCTGTAGCGATGACATTAATCTCAGCCAGCGAGGAGTGAGTGACGCAAGTCGCGTAGCGATTCGAGGGTTGGATTAATGTGGTCAAGCTACTAAGGGCACATGGGGGATGTCTTGGCGTTAGGAGGCTTTGAAGGGCGTGGAAGACTGCGAAAAGCTCGGGGGAGTTGTCAAACGAGCGTTGATCCCGAGGTACCCGAACTGGCATACACTGAATCCATAGGTGTATGCAGCGAACGCGGCCAACTGAAACATCTCAGTAGCCGTAGGAGTAGAAAGAAAACTCGATTTCCTCAGTAGCGGCGAGCGAACGGGAAATAGCCCAAACCGCGCAGGTTTTCCTGTGCGGGGTTGTAGGGCCTTTCACATGGGAGTCAGAAAGTGAAGTGCTAGTGGAACCCAATGGAAAGTGGGGTCACAGAGGGTGACAATCCCGTACACGAAAGCATTTCACCTCCCGAGAGGTACCTGAGTAAGCCGGGTCACGTGGAACCCCGGCTGAATCTACGGGGACCATCCCGTAAGGCTAAATACTACCTAACGACCGATAGCGAACTCAGTAACGCGAGTGAAAGATGGGAAGAACCCCTGCTAGGGGAGGAAACTGATCCTGAAACCATGTGCCTACAAGCGGTCGGAGCGCTATGACCTTCGGGTCACGCGTGACGGCGTGCCTTTTGCATAATGATCCGGCGAGTTACCGTCATCGGCTAGGTTAAGGTCCTCAGGACCGAAGCCTCAGGGAAACCGAGTCTGAATAGGGCGACACAGTCGACGGTGGTAGACGCGAAACTGCGTGATCTACCCATGAGCAGGTTGAATCGCGGGTTATACCGCGTGGAGGACCGAACCCACTTGGGTTGAAAACCGAGGGGATGACTTGTGGGGAGGAGTGAAAGTCTAATCAAACGCAGAGATAGCTCGTTCTCTCCGAAATAGTTTGAGGGCTAGCCTTGAGCCACTACGCACCGGGGGTAGAGATACTGAATCGGTTGGAGGGCCTTCCCAGGTTACTCTGCTGAACCAAACTCCGAATACCGGTGCGACTATCTCAGGAGTCAGTCCGCGAGGGATAAGCTTCGCGGTCGAGAGGGAAACAACCCAGACCATCTGCTAAGGTCCCGAAGTCGAACTCAGTCACAAAGGAAGTTGAGTTGCCGTGACAACCAGGATGTTGGCTTAGAAGCAGCCACCATTTAAAAAGTGCGTAATAGCTTACTGGTCAAGCAATTCTGCGCCGATAATGAACGGGAGTAAGTTCGACACCGAAGCGGTGGATTGCCAGTTTACTGGCAGTGGTAGGAGAGCGCTGTAGATCAGATACAAGCCGTACCGTAAGGAGCGGTGTTGGGGTCTACAGGTGATTATGCCGGAATGAGTAACGATAAAGCAGGTGAGAATCCTGCTCGCCGAAAGCCTAAGGTTTCCTGGGGAAGGTAATTCCGCCCAGGGTTAGCCGGTACCTTAGTCGAGGCCGAAAGGCGTAGACGATGGATAGCAGGTCAACATTCCTGCGCCGGTAAAGTGGACCGATGGAGGGACGGCATTGCAAAGGTGAGCGGTACGATTAGAAACGTCCGCATGCCCACGGTGGATGGGGGATAGGCAAATCCGCCCCCGCAAGTCTGTCGTGGGTGTCGACCGCATTTATGTTCGGGAAGTCATCAGCGCAATGTCCAAGAAAAGCTCCTAAGGGTTGAAGCTTTACTGACCGTACTAAAACTGACACAGGTAGGCGAGACGAGTAGTCTAAGGCGCTCGGGAGAACACTGGTTAAGGAACTCTGCAAAATGGCCCCGTAAGTTCGCGATAAGGGGTGCCCCCGATGGTTTACGCTTTTGGGGGTCACAGTAAATCGGCATCAGCGACTGTTTATCAAAAACACAGGACTCTGCTAACACGCAAGTGGATGTATAGAGTCTGACGCCTGCCCGGTGCCGGTAGGTTAAGGAAGAGGGTTAGCGCAAGCGAAGCTCGCAACCGAAGCCCCGGTAAACGGCGGCCGTAACTATGACGGTCCTAAGGTTGAACATCAGCCTTAGCAAAACTTGGCCAAATGCTGGAAAGTCTGAGTATCCGACGCTACTCGTCGTGAAGCTTGCTTCACGGCAGTGAAAATGCGTGCGGTGCAGACAATCAGCAGGAAAGACCGGATCTCCGCATTCCAAGCGGAAGTCGATCCGGAATCCTCAGAGACTATACGCCAGGCACTCCGTTTTGGGAGTGAAGATATAGTCCGAGCTGCATGGCGACATGCAGAGGTTGGCGGAAACGACCAACCCTCACGTGCGATCTGTTCCTTGATCGCTCGCGTGTAACAAGTCTGAGCGAAGTTCCTTGTCGGGTAAGTTCCGACCTGCATGAATGGCGTAACGACTGATGCACTGTCTCAACCAGTGACCCGGTGAAATTGTAGTCGTGGTGAAGATGCCACGTTCCCGCAGTTAGACGGAAAGACCCCATGAACCTTCACTGCAGGCTGATATTGGGCTGTGGTATGTTTTGTGTAGGATAGGTGGGAGGCTATGATCCGGGCGCGCCAGCGTTCGGGGAGCCAACGTTGAAATACCACCCTGAACATGCTTTAGTTCTAACTTCGACCCCGTGAATCCGGGCGAAGGACAGTTTCAGTTGGGCAGTTTGACTGGGGCGGTCTCCTCCAAAAAAGTAACGGAGGAGTCCAAAGGTACCCTCAGCCTGGTCGGCAATCAGGCTTTGAGCGCAAAGGTAAAAGGGTGCTTGACTGTGAGACTCATAAGTCGAACAGGTACGAAAGTAGGGCTTAGTGATCCGGTGATTCCGTATGGAAGGGTCATCGCTCATCAGATAAAAGGTACTCTGGGGATAACAGGCTTATCGCTTCCGAGCGTCCATAGCGGCGAAGCGGTTTGGCACCTCGATGTCGGCTCATCACATCC
>JALHLM010000033.1:0-12507 GCA_022844585.1 Pirellulales bacterium
CCGCCACACGGCCCGCATTAGGCCGCCGTGGTCGCGTTCCATGTCCCAAAAACGCGTGAGCGCCGCCGCCATGCTGAGTTGCCGGGCGTCGGCGGTGTAGATGCCGGAGACCAATGGTTGTACAAGTCGCTCGAAGGCCTCGCGCCCCAGCCGGCGCGTCACAAACGACGCCAGACTTTCATCGGTAAGCGATTCCGATCGTTGTGGAACCAGGCACTCGCCCAGCAACCGCAACTTGCCGCGCCAGCTCAACAGCGGCGATCGCCAAACTTGCCAGGCGTCGTGCGGCGCCATCAGCATGAAGCCTTCCGGCAAGCGGTGCAGCTCACCGCGGCAAACCACTTCGGCCCCACGCCGCTCCGGCAGCGTGGATAGCAATTCCGATTCGAGTCCCAGCCGACGACAAAGGCTGTGCGCCTCCGGTAGGTTGGTAATGAAATTGTCGGCGCTATGTTCCAGCAGATAGCCATCTTCGCGCGTGGTGCGCAACACGCCGCCGAGCCGTTCGCCGGCTTCGTAGAGCGTGATCGCACAATCGGGCGATAACTCGCGCAACCGGTGCGCGGCCGCTAGCCCCGATAGCCCGCCGCCGATGACGGCGATGGATGCGGCGGCACCTGTCGGACAGAACAACGGCCGGTTTGATTCCATCAAATTGTCCGCACAGCGACAGTTACATCCTCAATCCCGCCGGCGACGGTCATCGCATTCTAGCCAGTCGACGCACACCCGCCAGCCTGCCAGGCTGAACTTGACCTTGACCGTGGTTGCACCTTATCGTGTGCGGCCGTGGGGTCCACGGATGGGCTGCTCGAAATCAAGCGGTAAGGATGCCGCGCGCGATGTCGCTGGAACTGCTCGTACTGAACTACAACGGCCGGCCGCTCCTGGCCGAATGCCTGCCGTCGGTCGTGGCCGCCGCGCGCGAATCCTCGCGCCCCAGCCGCGTCACGGTCGTCGACAATGGCTCCACGGACGATTCGCACGCGTGGCTGCGCCACCAGCATCCGGATGTCCGCGTGGCGGGATGCACGAATCGTGGACTCTGTTCCTACAACGAAGTCGTGGCCGGCAGCGACGCGGAGATCGTCGTCCTGCTGAACAATGATGTGCGGCTGGCGGCGGATGCGATCGACTCGCTCGTCGCGCCGTTAATCGCTGGCAACGCCGCGTTTGATCCGGACTGCTTTCTCACCGCGCCGCGCTGCCTGCGGTTCGACGGGCAGACGCACGAAGGGGAAAAAACCGCCGTGCGCTGGCGGTGGGGCCTGATCGAAGGGACCGCGTTTTTTCCCGGGCACGCCGAGGTCATTCATCAGCCGGATTGGACCGCGGCCGCCGGCTGTGCCATGGCGGTGCGGCGCGATCGATTCGTACAACTCGGCGGGTTCGACCCGCTCTATCTACCGGGCCGCCTGGAAGACCTCGACCTCGGCTATCGCGGCTTCGCCGCCGGCTGGCACGCCCGATATGTGCCGGAATCGTTGGCGTATCACCGTGGCGCGGCCAGCTTCGCGCCGGCGTTTGGGGCGTCGGGCTGCGACGCACTAGCCTTGCGCAACACGCTGCTCTTTCAATGGAAGCACCTGCGTCATCCCTGGCACCGTGCGCGGGGGATGTTCGGCGTCGCCGCGCGGCTGGCCCGCGACTGGGTCGTTTCTTCGCCTGACAAACGTGGCGCGACAGAAAGCTTCACGCGCGCGTTCTGGGACGCCTGGCAGTTGCGCCATCAAGCGCGTGACTCACAATACCGCGCAACGACCTCGCTGGTGCGCGAGCGCCAGTTCTTCGCGCGATTTCATCCATCGTCGCTTGCGCCAACGGCCGGGAGGGTTCCCGCGTGAGTGGCGTGGCGAGCACAACCTCCGAGGTGCGCGCGGCCTGGACGCCGGAAGCAGTCTCCGCGCGCGCGCGGGACGAGGCGCGCCGCGCGCGGAACTACCCGATCTCGCGCTGGTACCTGCGCCCGCTCGCTGGGATCGCCTCGCGTTACTTGATGCGTTCGTCGCTGCAACCGTGCCACGTCACCTGGTGCGGCTTCGGTTGCACGCTGGCGGCCGTCGCGACAATCGTCTTCGCGCCGGCGTATTGCGCGCTGGCGGCGGCGCTCGTCATGGCGGCCTGGTTCTGCGACCGCCTCGACGGCCAGCTCGCGCGGCGGCAAGGGACCGCGAGCTCCTACGGCGCGTGGCTGGACGGAAACCTTGATGAGTTGGCCGACATTGCCTTGCACACGGCCTTCGCGTTTGCCGCGGCCGCTCAGTGGGGAAACGTCGCCTGGTGGTTGTGGGGCGCGTTTGTCTCCGGCAAGTACCTCTTCATGTATGGGCTGGCGTCGGACGACTCCGGCGCTACGGAAACCGCGCCGACACCGCCCGCGACCCCGGGGCGTTGGTTCGCGCAGCTCTATCACCTGCCGGCCAATGCCGACGTGCGGATTCACCTGGCCATGGCGGCCGTCTACTGCGGCGCATGGGGCGTCGAACTGGCCGTGATTGCCGCTTACTACCAATTTCGCTGGCTGGCGCGATATGTCCTCGTCGCGCGACGCCTGCGGCGGGAGGCGGCATGAACGCTCGCCCCACGCTGACCGTGGCGATCATCGCGCAAAACGAGGCACGGAACCTCGCGGAACTCTTGCCTTCATTCCGCTGGGCGGACGAGATCCTCGTGGTCGACGGCGGCTCGCGCGATGAAACCGTCGCGCTGGCACGGCGACACGGCTGTCGTGTCATCGAGCGCCGCTTCGACCATTTTGCGGCCCAACGCAATTGCGCGCTGCAACACGCACACGGCGATTGGGTCTTGATGATCGACGCCGATGAACGACCGACCGAACGCTTCGTCCGCGAATTGCGACGACGCATCGGAAGCGAATCCGCGGCGGCCTATCGAGTGCCGATTCGTAGCCGCATCTTCGGGCGCGCGATGCGCTATGCCGGCACGCAGGACGATCGGCCGATTCGGCTCGTGCAGCGCGATGGCGCTCATTGGACCGGCGACGTCCACGAGGTCTGTCAGGTGGTCGGGCGCGTGGCGAACCTTGCGGCCGGACTCGAACATTGCACGTTGCCGGATGTCTCGGCGTTCTTCGCCAAGATGCACCGTTATACCGCTCTGGCGGCGCGTGCCCGGGTGGATCAAGGGATTCCGCCACAACCATGGGAGCCGTGGCTCGGCCCACCGCGCGAGCTGTTTCGGCGACTGGTTTGGAAACTCGGCGTGCTCGACGGCCCGGCCGGCTGGGCCTTTTGTGCGCTCAGCGCGCTTTCCGTGTGGGTCGGAGCGCGCGAACATCGCCGTCAATGGCAGTTGTGTCACGGGGGCGCAGTGCGTGAACACGTCCTCCCGTGCGTGGTATCGCAAGGAGGCGTGGCATGATCCATCCGGAGTTGGCGCTACCGCTACTGCCGCTCGTGCTCGACCGCCCGCCGTTCGAGTTGTGCCGAGCGCTCGATCAAGAGGGCATTCCGTTTTGCTTGCAAGCTCCAGGATTGCCGGCCGGGCGCTTCGTGTTGGCGAGCAGTCGCGCCGGCTGCGCCTATCCGCTGCAAAACGGACAGTGCCTCGTCGATCTGGATGAAGTCGTCGAATGCCTGGGCGACGATCCTTGGCGACAGTTAAGCGATACGCGCTCGCATCGGGCGCAGTGGACGTTGGGGCCGCTGCCGGTCCGCGAGGAAGTATCGCTCATCGACAAACGCGACGTGCGCCGCCGATTGATGATAGCCCTGCGCGAAGCGATCGAGCGGCGCGGCGGCGTGTGGTTGAAAGTGGCCAGTTGCCCTTTTCCGTATCGCGCGGCGTTTTGTCTGCGAATCGATCACGACGACTACCACGCGGAAGACTTCCACGCATTGCTCCACGCGCTGCGCGGTCAGGAACGCGCTGTGAGTCATTATGTTTGCGCCGCGGACTTCATGCGCCATCCGGAGGCGCTCGCCCGACTGCGCGGCTGGCACGTCGGCGGGCATGGGTTTCATCATCACACCTACGCGGACTACGAACAGAATCTGAGGAATGTTTCGCGCGGTTGGCAAGTGCTCGAACGTGCGGGCTTGTCGCCGGATGGGTTTGTCGCGCCGCATGGACGTTATCCGGCGGCGCTCGGTGAGGTGCTGAAGAACCTGGGCATCTCGCACAGTTCCGAGTTTGGCCTCGCCTTCGACGAAGCACCGTTTGAGCCGAGTCCCGGGGGCGTGCTGCAGATTCCGGTGCATCCGGTTTGCCTGGGCGTGGTGCTGGAGGCCGCCGCGTCCAGCGGGATCGAGCCCGCGGCCGTAATCGAACCGGCGACGCGGTACTTCGAACAATGGATCGCCAACCGCTACGAAGACGGCGAACCGGTGCTGCTCTACGATCATCCGACAGGCCGCTGGGGACACTATCCGCAAATCGTCCGCGCGATGCTCGCCGCGGCCCGCGATTGCGGACTGCTCTGGCGGGCCACGATGGCGGAACAAGCGCGCTGGTGGCGTGCCCGGCAGAAGATTTCACTGCGCGTGCTGCGCGACGGCGACGAATACGTCGTGTTCGCCAACGGCTTACCCTCGAACTACAAGATCGCCGTCGAATACTGGCGCGGCGAACATGTCGCGCAGATGCCGCTCGCGGAAAAAGTGCTGCGGTTCTCGCCGTCGTCGCTCGCCTATCAACGCCGCGGACAGCGCAAGCGCTTTCAACCGGTGCGGGTCGATCGCGCCGAAGGCCTGCGCGGGCGCGTAAAGCGATTCTTGGATTGGGAAAAATCGACGCCCATCGAAGAGATCGACTCCAGCACGGTGAGCGGCTGGATGAAACGCACATTGCGGAGGTGGCAAGGATGAACGCCGCGCCGCTGCTAGCAACGCCGGAACCTGTCCGCACCGCCACACGGACGCGAGTATCGACGCGGGTTGCGCTCGCCGGTTCGCTGACGGGATTCTGCTCGCCGGGCGGAGGCGAAGTGCAATTGCGGTCGTTGGCGAAATGGCTGCCGACAGTGGGAATTGATGCGCGCCCTTGGCGTCCCTGGGAAGATGATTGGAACGCGTTCGATGTCCTGCATCTGGTCGGCAGCGCGCCGGAATGGGTCGAATTGGCCGTCGCGGCGCGACGTGCCGGCAAGCGGGTGTGCGTCTCGCCGGTGACCTGGTTTACGCTGCGCGATTTATGGCGCGAACCCTGGCATCTCACACGTCGAGCTTGGGCCGGAGTCAAGTACGCCGCGCGCGGCGCTTGCCCGAGATTACCTTCATGGCGACGTCGTTTGTACGACGCGGCGAACATGCTGTTGCCGAATTCCCAGCTCGAAGCGGAACAGCTGCGCCGTCTGTTCGGCATTTCTGACAACAAGTTGCGCGTCGTGCCGAACGGCGCGGACGCGCGATTTGCCGATGCGGACGCGGAACTATTTCAACGTACGACTGGCTGGCGCGATTTCGTGCTCTGCGTGGGGCGCATCGAGCCGCGGAAAAATCAATTGGGCTTGCTCCGCGCGCTGCGCGGGACTGGCTTGCCGATCGTTTTGCTGGGCGACGTGGTGCCAGGGCACGAAGACTATCTGCGGGCCTGCCAACAAGCGGCGACGGACGACGTGTTGTTCCTGCGCCGCGTCGATCACGGCAACCAATTGCTGGCAAGTGCCTATGCGGCCTGCCGTTGCCTGGCTCTCGTGAGCTGGTACGAGACGCCGGGGTTGGCGGCTCTCGAGGCGGGACTCACCGGAGTGCCGCTCGTCTTGACCGCCGACGGCGCGTGCCAGGAATACTTCGGCACGCACGCGCGATACGTGTCGCCGGACGATGATGGCGCGATCCGCGCCGCAGTGTGGGACGCCTATCACGCCCCGCGCTCGCGCGAGTTGGCCGCCCACGTCGAAAGACACTTCACTGGCGATGCGGTGGCACGCGCGACTAAGGAGGCCTATGAAACCCTCCTTTGATCGCGCGCGGGATTCCGAGCGCGTCCGCCGCCGCCGCATCGCGTTGCCGCACTACCGCTATGTGCGGCTCCGTTGGCGACTGCTGTTCGCGGTGATTGATGGCATCGGCTGGTGGCTGCGCGGGCGCTTCGCGACGATCGCCAAGTGCGCCGACGAAGGAGATTCCGATCCTGCCAATGTGCGCCGCATGTTGCTTGTGCAGTTGGACCACTTGGGCGACGCCATTATCACGCTGGCGATGCTACCGCCGTTGCGGCGAGCCTATCCGCAAGCGTCGATTGAGGTGCTGGCTTCGTCGCGCAATTGCGCGCTGTTCGCGGCCTGCCGCGAGGTCGATCGTGTGCATGTGGCGCGGGTGAATCGGTTCGCTTCGTGGCTGCCAGGACTGTGGTTGCCCGCGATGTTGGCCTGGGCCTGGCGATTGCGCGGACGGCAGTTTGATCTCGGCATTGACGTGCGCGGCGAATTCCCTCATGCGCTCCTGCTGTGGTTGGCGGCGGTGCGACGTCGCATTGGTTGGCATGCCGGCGGCGGCGGCTTCTTGCTGACCGACAGCCCCGAATTCGTTCCCCAGCGGCCGGAAACCGAGAGCCGCGCCGCGTTGTTGGCATTGCTCGGTATTCACTCAGAGACGCCGATTCTTCCTAGCATTAGCGCTCGCGCGGACGATCGACTTTGGCCGCCGCGCACGGATTCCAAACGACGCCCACGGATTGTCTTTCATATTGGGGCCGGCACGCCCGCCAAGCGTTGGCCCGCCGCCCATTGGCGCGAATTGCTGGGTCGATTGATCGTGAGTGGCGATTTTCAGATCGCGCTGGTGGGCGGCACAGGAGATCAGGATCGTGCCGCCGAGATCCTGGGCGATCAACCATGGCCACAGGTGATTGACGCCACGGGCAAGTTGGAACTTTCCCGCACGGCGTCCCTGCTGGCCGGTGCGGATCTATTCATCGGAGCCGATTCCGGACCTGCGCATCTGGCCGCGGCGCTCGGGACGCCGGTCGTCGTGCTATTCAGCGGGACGAACCATGCCGCGCAATGGCAGCCGCGCAGCGAACAAGTCACCGTTGTGCGCCACGATGTTGCTTGTTCACCGTGCCATTTGCGATGCTGCCCCTGGGCGGAGCATCCCTGCATGACGCGCATCACGCCAAGCGAAGTACTCGAGGCCGCGCTCGCGATGTTGCGTACAGAGTCCTCGCATGCAACGACCACGACGTCGCCTAACTTGATTCACGAAGCCGTCTAACCAGGATTGCACGCCAACATGGTTGCTTCGAACCGTTCGCAATCTGCTGAAACATTGCGTGCACGACCGCTCCGCAGCGCAAGGCAACACTTGGGGCTACTGTTCTGGAATCGTCGTGAAGTCGCAAGCAATTCGCCCCGCTCGATTCCGGTTTGGCAAGCGGCGTCGTTCGCCGCGTGGTGCCTCATCGTGACGGCGTGCTACCTGTACTCGTTGATTCGCAGTTTTTCGTAACGCCGGTGAAATCCGCATGTTGGCTTCACTGTCATCGATCCTCACGCTGATCGCCATGCTGCTCGCCGCCTACGGCGTGGGACGGCCGCTGGTACGCGCCTGGCGATTGGAAATGGAAGATCAATGTGCCCTCGCCGTGTGGAGCGTGTCGCTTGGATTTATCGTCGCCGGCGTGCTCTGGACGGGACTGGGCTGCGTCGGCTTGCTGTATCGCGAGTTGATCGCCGTATTCACGGTGGCGGCCGCCAGTTGGGGCATCGGCGAGATGGTGCAAGCCTCGATTCATCGTCGATCATGCTCCGTGCTTCCACAGAAGGCGCGCGACGAACTCGGCCCGCAAGCGCCGCGCATCTGGTTAAAGCTACTGGGGGCTTGCTGCCTGATCGCTTTGCTGGCGAGTTTAATCAGCGCGCTCGCGCCGCCGACGGCCGGTGATGCGTTGTGCTATCACTTGGAGCTACCGAAGCGGTTCCTTCAGGAACATCGCCTCGTCTATCTGCCTGACCATGAGAACTCCACGTTTCCGTTGCTGGTGGAGATGTGGTACCTCTGGGCGTTGGCGCTCGACGGCGGCGTGACCGCGCAGCTCATTCATTGGGCGCTTGGCGGTTTGCTGGCCCTGGCGGCGGTGCTGCTGGCCCGCCCCATCGTCGGCAGCGATTGGGCCTGGTTCGCCGGCGGCATCGTGTTGCTCGCGCCCGGCGTGACGAATCAAATGACTGCGCCGCTGAATGACGTCGGCCTGGCGGTGTTCACGACGCTGGCCGTGGCGGCCTGGTGGCGCGCCGCGATCGACGACGACGGGTCGCGCTGGTACCTGGCGTCTGGATTGATGCTGGGCGGCGCCGTCGGCGTGAAGTACCTCGCGCTGTTGTTCGCGACGGCGTGGTTTGTTACCTGGTTGGCGTTGGTATGGCGCGATCGAGAACGTACCAGGTCCCGGCTGCGCGGCGCTGCGGTGATGGTGATTCTGGCCGCCGCGGTGGGCGGGCCGTGGTATGCGCGGTCCGCGTATTATCGCGGAAATCCCGTCTATCCGTTCTTTCAAACTGCCGTCGACGCCGCGCCGACGATTCGCGAAAGCAAGCTATCGCTCGGACGCACGCCGTGGGGGCTGCTCGCCGCGCCTTGGGCGGTGACGATGCATCCCGAGGATTTCGGCGGCCGCGGACATCAACTCGGCGCAGCTTTTCTGGCGCTGCTTCCAGGACTGCTGATCGCGCGGCGGCTGCGCGGAGTGCGCGTACTGCTCGCAATCAGCGGCCTGTATTTCCTCGGCTGTTTTTTGCTCCGGCAGAACGTCCGGTTTTTGTTCCCGCTCGCGCCACTGTGGGCGGCGCCTTGCGTGTGGGTCGGCATGGAACTGCGCCGAGCGCCACGATTCGCGACAGCGGGCGTCGCCTGCGCTTTCGCCTTGCTGGCCGCGGTTGGAACCCTGTGGCCAGCCTATCGGGCACGCCAACATTGGGCCGTCGCCGTGGGAGTGGAGACACGCGAGCACTACTTGGAGCGAACGGAACCGACGTACCGCGCGGCGCTCCTGGCGAACATCCTCACCGACGGCGGCGCAAAGATTCTCAGCCAGGACAATCACGGCTTCTACTTCGACGCCGAGGTGACGCAGGAATCGCTCTATCGCCGCCGCACCAGGTACGATGTCGCGAACGGCGACTTGGCGACACAATTGCGGCGCGACGGCTTTTCGTACTTGTTGCTCGCCGATGCGACCGGCGAGGGCATTCAATACGACGACACGCTCTCGGAACTGGCGGAGCAAACGCTCGCTGCGCCGCATCAACGCGATTTTCGCTCCATCACGTCGTATCGGTTTCGCGACGCCGACGGGGCCGAGCGGACCTATCGCCTGGTGCGCGTCGAACCGGAGCACTTTGCCGTACAGCGACAGCGACGACGATGATCGTTCATGGCTGCCGCGGCAATATCAGTCGTCGAAGCGGATTTCCAAGACCTCAAAGCGCATTTTGCCGCGCGGGACCGGAATCTCGACCTTCTCGCCGACCTTTTTTCCGAGCAGGCCTTGGCCCAGCGGGCTGGTGATCAGATACCGGCCGTGGTCGTAGTCTTCTTCGCCGGCGCCGACCAGGGTGATGGTTTCCTGTTCGTCGAGGTCCAGGTCCATCAACACGACGGTGCAACCGAACACCACTTCGTCGCGCGGCAGATTCGACATGTCGATGATCTGGGCGCGGGCCAGCTTGTCGCGCAGCATGTTGATCTTGGCTTGCAAGAATCCCTGCGTCTCCCGGGCGCCGTGGTATTCGGCGTTTTCGGAGAGATCGCCCTCACTGCGCGCACTGGCGACCCGCTCCGAGGCCTTCGGCATTTCCACCGAGTCGAGATGATCGACCTCCGCCTTGAGCTTTTCATAGCCGGCTCGGGTCATCGGGATTCGGTCCATCTTTGCGCCTTTCACTATGCGTCAAAAAAGAACGCGGCCCCACCCTAAGGTGGCTGGCCGCGTTCACCGCACCGGTATTCTGGCCCATGGTGAGGGCAGTGTAAAGAGTGGCCAGAGCAGGGTGGGATTCCGCCGAAGATTCGGATCCACGGGGAAATAGGGGTCGCATGGATGTCGCCAAGGTTTGCCCCCGCGATTGGACGACACGTGCGCGTTTTTTGACCCATATTCTTCCAAAGGAGCCACGCCACGATGATTGCTACCGCCCCCTCGGTCACTGCGCTCAAGTACGAGCAAGTCTTGTTGGATGCCATCAACAGCGCGGTGGCGAGCGCCATCGGCATGTGCGGTGTGCATACGCACTGCGTGGGGGTCTCGACAGTCCCCCCCAGCGAGACCGGCATCATCACGGGCCTGATCGGCGTCCACGGCAAGGTGACAGGCTTCGTCACGGTGAACATGGCGGAGCGCTTCGCCACGAAGGCCGTCGAAGGCTTGCTGCAGGACAGCTACGGCGCCTTGACGGCCCAAGTGGTCGACGGCCTCGGCGAGATCACCAATGTGATCGGCGGCGGCATCAAGGCGCAATTGGCCAGCACGCCGTGGGGATTCACCCACATCACGGTCCCCAGCGTGATCGTCGGCAAGGGCTACGCCATCGCCTACGCCAAGGGCTTGGAGTTCCTCTCCGTGCAATACGTGCACGACGATCCCGAAGCGATCCGCCTGGAAGATCGCCAAATGCAGGTCAGCATCTCGTTGCTGAGACTGTAGTTGCCCGCGTCCGCCATGTTAGACTAGCGCCCGTCGCAATCCATCTATTGGCGAGGGCGTACCATGGCGGAACCCTATCGAGTGGCGGTGATCGGCCGTACTGGGCGTGGAGACTATGGTCATGCGCTGGACATGGTCTGGCTCAGCGTCCCGCGAGCGCAGGTCGTGGCCGTGTCCGATCCGGACAAGGTCGGTCTGGCGGCGGCCGCCAAACGGTTGAATGTCGAGCAGACGTTCGCAGACTATCGCGAGATGCTCGACAAGGTGAGGCCGGCCGTGGTGAGCATCGCTCCGCGGTGGCTCGACTGCCATCAGGAAATGGTGCTGGCTTGCGCCGAGCGCGGCATCCACATGTACTGCGAAAAGCCGCTCTGCCGCACGTTGGCCGAAGCGGACGCCATGGTCGACGCCTGCGAACGGACCCACGTCAAACTCGCGCTCGCGCATCAGACACGTTATAGTCCGAAGCTGCCGCTCGTGAAAAAACTGATCGACGACGGCGCCATCGGGCGCGTGTTGGAATTGCGCGGGCGCGGCAAAGAAGATCAGCGCGGCGGATCGGAGGACCTCTGGGTGCTCGGCTCGCACGTGATGGATTTGATGCACTACTTCGCCGGCGAACCGCAATGGTGCCTGGCGACGATCACAATCGAGGGACGGCCGCTTGCCAAGGCCGACGTCGTCGACGGACCCGAGGGAATCGGTCCGCTGGCCGGCGATCGCGTCGACGCTATGTACGGCCTGTCGAGCGGCGCCACGGCGTTCTTCGGCTCCCGCCGCAACGGCATGGGCAAGCCCTCGCGGTTCGGGTTGCAGATCTACGGTTCAAATGGCGTGATTGAAATCCTTACCGGTTATCTGCCGAGCGTGAAGCTACTCGTCGACGGCGGCTGGTCCCCCGGGCGTGGCAAGAAGCAATGGCAGGACGTTTCGACCGTCGGCGTTGGCCAGCCTGAATCAGTGACCATGACGAGCGAAGAACAACAGCTCGCCGGCAACGTCGCGGCCGCCAATGATCTATTGGACGCGATCGAACAAGATCGCCAACCCCAAGCCAGCATCTACACCGGCCGCACGGCAGTGGAAATGATCATCGCCCCATTCGAATCACAACGCACGGGCGCCCGGGTCGATTTCCCCATGGTCACCCGCGAAAACCCTCTGACGCTCTTGAGCGGCTGACAGTCGACTTAGCCCGCGAAACACGCGAAACACGCGAAACACGCGGATTAGCCACGGAAGAAACGAAAAAGCACGAAAGTCTGCTGGTATGCGTCCTCCGTTTAACTTCGCGCCTCGAATTTTTTCGCGTGCTTAGCGTGTTTCGCGGGCAATACCTCTGCGACTCTGCGCCTCCGCGGTTCAAAACGGTTCAAGCAGCCTGGCGTTGGGCCGCGAGTTCGATGCCGTCGGCGTGGAAGCGGCGGATGATTTCGAAGTTCACGCGTTCGCTGAAGGCGCTGAACCGGCCCCCTTCGTGCGGCGGGAAGTAATACGTCACCTGGATGTTCAACGCTGTTTCGTTGATGTCGTTGAACGTCACTTGCGGCGGATGATCGGCGTCCATGCCTTCGTGGTCGGCCAGGATTTCGCGGACGATCTCCACGGCCCGTTCCACTTTGTCCGGCGCGGTGTGGGCGTGTAATCGCAAGTTCAGTTGCCGGCGCAGGTGCGGTCGCTTGGCGATGTTGAGAATCGTCTTGCCAGCCAGGTCACCGTTGGGAATGGTCACCAGATGCCCCTCGATCGTGCGTAAACGGGTCGAGCGAAATCCCACCGCCTCGACGCGTCCTTCCTGCGAATCGACGCGAATCAGGTCGCCCAATTCGAACGGCCGATCACTAAAGATCATGATCGAGCCGAAGAAGTTCTTGATCGATTCCTGTGCGGCCAGGCCGACGGCCA
>JALHLM010000033.1:12517-15607 GCA_022844585.1 Pirellulales bacterium
GGCCAGGATCGGCGTGATTTGTTGGTCGTTGCCCGTATCCTGCGCGACCTTCACAAAGGTGGCGAAGGCGATGCCCGTACGCATGAGCGTTTTCGCCACCGGCAGGATCATGTCGTCGAGCCGGCTGTTCGTCATTCGCGTGAAGCCGCTGAGCCAGCGCTCCGCGACGTCGACCAAGCGCCAGGCCACGTACGCGCCCACCAAGGTCGTCAACACCAGGAACGACTTTTCGGCCAGTTGTGCGAAGTACTCGTCCAGAGACAGGAAGCGGTGGCCGATATAGAGCCCCACGGCGATCGTGCCAAATCGGGCGCTCCGGCTCACGGAATCGCAGGTCGCCGCGATGAGGGTTCGATTCCGACCGCGGAACACCGCACCGAGCCGCGCCAACGCAAATTGCAGAATCGCACCGACAATGGTCGCCAGGTAGATCGTGAACGCGACGGCGATGAATTGTTGAACGGTGTTGTTCCAGATGCGGTACTGGAGGTTCAGCACCTGCAGCCCAATGCAGGCGCCCAGCAAGACGGCCGCACGGTGGACATATTTCACCGTGGCTTCAAGGATCGTAGCCGGCACCGTGCGCTGAGCGCTGCGCAAGCGCGCCGCCGTCCGCGCAACGATTGCACGAAGCGCTTCGCCGATCATGCTGGCGGCCAGGATCGCGGCCAGGAAAGCGCCGAAGCGGTACAGCTCGTTGCCCAGCAATTGGTGATTCAGCCCGGCGGCCAGCTTGGATTCCCAAGCGGCGACGCCCATCTCGCCGTCGGCGCGGGCAATGCCCGTCCAGGCGACGCACAGAGTCATCGCCAAACCCAGCCGTGCCATTGAAACTCGACCGCTCATGCGGAGTACCTCCCCAGCAGATTCCGACCCTTTCGCGCGCGGATTCTGTCAAAACCGGACCTTGGGGGCCAGATCACCTTGGGAGTCGGTCCGTTGGCGGCGTTTGAGCGTGGATAAGCCCAGGGAAGGCCCTCGGAGACATCACCAACGGCAACGTCTCCGGTGGCCTTCCCTGGGCTTGGTGTGACAACCAAGTGAGAATCGCGTTCCACCATCCGGCAGGCCAAGGAATTGACTTGACACGGGACCCGCACGCCCCAACAATCAGCGCGATGAACTATCTGCGGGCACCCATCTGCGCGCTGGCGATTCTGGCCGTCCTGGCCGGGAACCTGGCGGCTGCGCGGGAAGGCTGCTGCCACTGGGGTCCGCTGGCGGCTCGCTGCTGCTGCCATCAGGCAGTGCAGAAGGCTGCCTGCCCAAAGTGTACGGCAAAGCGAAGTTGCTGCTCGACCAAACAGGCCGATGCCGACGCCGTGGCGCCATCCGCAAAACGCCCCTGCGACTGCGAACATCAACCGCAGGCCCTGGCCGTAGTGGAATCGGCCGGTCGCGTGAAGGAAACGTCGCACGGGATCGCTTTTCACCAGGCGGTGTTGGTCACGACCCCGGCGCGGACCTTAGTTCGCGGCACGGTGGAGCTGCGCGAGCCGCTGCATCCGCCTCGGCATTCTTTGGCCGCCTGGCACTGCTCTTGGCAGGTATGACGCGCTGCGCGCATTGATCTCGCATCGCCATTCGGTGGCGCATTTGGTTGTTGATCTGGGAGTTGCGGCTTAGCGCCGGCGGTTCCCAATTGCGTTTTTCAGGCAAGTTGTTGGACCAGGTTTGTATTGACACTGGTTTCGTCCTCTCACAGGAAAATCCCCATGAAGACTCGCTGGTTGTTGTTGGCCGCGTTCGCCGCGGTGTTGTCGCTGAATACTTCGGCCTTCACCGCCGAGGAGAAGGAAGAGAAGGCCTTCGAGTGCAAGTGCGTCGTCTCCGGCGCGCCGGCCAAGGAAGACAAGTTCGTCGAGCAGGACGGCAAGAAGGTCTACTTCTGCTGCGAAAACTGCCCGAAGGCGTACGCCAAGGAACCAGAGAAGTTCGTCGCCAAGGTCCATCATCAATGGGCCAAGACCGACCAGATCGTGCAGGTCGCTTGCCCGTTCTCCGGCGAAGCGGTGGACGCGGAGAAGTCGCTGGACGTGGACGGCGTGACCGTGCATTTCTGCTGCGATGATTGCAAGGCCAAAGCCGAGAAGGACAAAGACGCTTTGGCGTTGATCTTCGCCGACATTGAAAAGGGCTTCACGATGCAGAACCTCTGCCCCGTGAGCGGCGCGGCCATCAAGGCCGACAAGGTCGTCGAGCACGACGGCAAGAAGGTCTACTTCTGCTGCGAGAACTGCCCGAAGGCCTTCGCCAAGGACCCGTCCAAGTACCTTTCGAAGCTGCCGCAATTCGCCGAGAAGAAGTAGTTCGGCGATTGCTTGATACGTTGCCAATTACGGGGGCGTCGGCGCGAGTCGGCCGCCCCCGTGTTCTTTTTCCGGCTTACTTGCGGCCGCTCGGCCGCGCGCCTAGACTCGGTTCGATGCTCAAGGTGTCATCGCGCGTAGATCGCCCCCACTGGAGAACTTCCATGTCGCGCTTGTTGATTGCCTGCCTGATTGGTTTGCTGGGCTTGGGTTCGTACGCAGGAACGAGCCTGGCGGCCGAGGCGGATGACGAAGGTTTTGTCTCCATCTTTGATGGCAAATCGCTCGACGGTTGGCACAAGAATCCAAAACCTATCGGCCACGGCACGGGCGGCAACTGGGTCGTCGAGGACGGAGCGATCGTCGGCGAACAAGATCCGCCCGGGAGCGGCAATGGCGGCATTCTGCTGACGGACAAGAAGTATCGCGACTTCGAGTTGCTGATTGACATGAAGCCGGATTGGGGCGTCGACAGCGGGCTGTTCGTCCGCGGCAACGATCGCGGGCAGTGCTTTCAGATGATGGTCGACTATCACGAGGCGGGCAACGTCGGCCACATCTACGGCGAAGGGACCGGCGGCTTCAACAATCGGCCGTTTGAAATCTTCGGCGAGTACGACGGTGATAAAAAGCTCAAAGCGCTCACCACGAAGCCGAACGGCTTTGAATCGCAGGGCTTCTCCTGCTCGGGCGAGGACTGGGTCAAGGCCTGGAAAGTCAATGATTGGAACACCGCCCGGGTGCGCGTCGTGGGCAATCCGCCGCAGATTACGACCTGGAT
>JALHLM010000033.1:15617-19579 GCA_022844585.1 Pirellulales bacterium
CAAGAGCAAAGCTACCAGAAGGACAAAGTGGCCGGCGAATTGGGTGATGAGGGAAGCATCGCCGTACAGGTCCACGGCGGCAAAGGCGCCTGGCCGCCGGGAGCAAAATGCCGCTGGAAGAACATCCGTGTGAAGCCGCTTTAGGACCCGCGCAAGGTCGCGGATTCTTGTCGCGCGCCACAGTCCGGAATACGATTCCAGTCGTTGTCTTATTGAATCCACCTCATCGTTTTGTTCATGTCTGAATCCGTCGCCAAGCCGTTGGATGAAGCGCTGCTCGCCAAACGCGAGAAGTTGTTGGCGATGATTGGCAGCTACGGGCGCTGCGCCGTGGCCTATTCCGGCGGCGTGGATAGCGCCGTCGTCTGTCAAGCGGCGTTTCTGGCGCTGGGCGACGAGGCCGTGGCGGTGACGGCGAATAGCGAGAGTCTCGCGTCCGGCGAATTGGAGGCCGCGCAGGAAGTCGCCCGACGGATCGGCATTCGGCACGTAGTATTGCAGACCAACGAGTTGGCAAACCCGCTGTATGTGCGGAACGCGCCGGATCGTTGCTATCACTGCAAGACGGTGCTGTACCAGGAGTTGGAAGCGTTCGTGACGGACTGGCCAGGCGCGGTCATGGTCAACGGCGCTAACGCGGACGACCAGGGCGACTATCGGCCCGGCATGACGGCCGCGACAGAACGCAAAGTGCGAAGTCCGCTCTTGGAATCTGGGATCACGAAGCAAGAAGTGCGGCAACTCGCCGAGGCCTGGAACTTGTCTGTCTGGGACAAGCCGGCCAGCCCCTGCCTTTCGAGCCGCCTGGCTTATGGCGAAGAAGTTACGCCGGAGCGGCTGAGGGCCATCGATCTGGCGGAGCAAAAATTACGCGGACTTGGATTGCTCCAAGTCCGCGTGCGTTATCATCGGGGCGATTTGGCTCGGATCGAGGTTCCCGCGGAAGCCATCGCCCGTTTAGCCGATCCGAGCGTCCGCGACTCGCTGGTAAGCGAGCTGCGATCGCTGGGTTTCAAGTATGTCACGCTCGATCTGGCGGGCTTCGCTTCCGGGAGCCTGAATGCCATGCTGCCGGTCGAGAGCCTTTCGCTGTACCGAGCTTAGGCAGCCTTGCGACGACGCTTCCAAGCGCCGACGCCGAAAGCCGTGCCGATCAACGTCCAAGCGACCAGGCTGGCCGGTTCGGGGACGACCGTCACCGAGAAGACCATGTCGTCGAAGTCTAAGTCGCCGCCGCCGAAGATGTCTTCAAAGCCGACGCGCGTCGTATTCCCCGACCAAGCTTCCACGGAGGCGTGCGCGATGGAATCCGGGTTGCGCAGTGAATCGCCCGAATAGTAGGATTGCTCGATGCTGCCGTTGTTGTCTTCATCGACGTCCAAACGGAAGATCAACTCTTCGCCGGCCGCAAAGCTGCCGGGCAGCTGGACTGTCGTGCCGAAAGCATCCTCACGTTGGAACAGAAATGTGCCACCAATGGGCGAGACCGCGGTGACAAAGTACGCCGCGTTGTGATAGCCGGCGACGTAATCCAGGAATGTGACCTGAACCGTACCGCCCGACGGGAGAATGACTGGATCCCCAGGCGTGCCAAACGAAGGCGCCGCCGACGCGGTTGACGTGATGCCGCAGCAGGCCAGCACGGCCGCCACGAACAGATACCAGCTTGACTTCATGATGTTGCCCCAGAGTTGATCAATTCGCCGACGCATCCTTCCCAGGCTTCGCAAATCTCCCATATTCACATTGGCGATAGCGTTAGCCAATGATGTTTGGCAACTCAAAAGTCGTCAAGGAAAAAGCCGTCGTGGGCAGGGATTTTCTAGAGAATCTAGAAACCCGCAATGCATGGGGCCAACCTGCCCGAATTTGGGGCGCAGCGCCTTCGTCGAAAAGAAAGTAGTAGCTCTGCTCGAAAGATTGGCTCGAGGGCCCTTGGGCAGTCCTAGTTGGCGCTCTGGCGGCGCCTCCAGACGCCGAGGCCGAAAATGCTGCCGATCAACGACCAGGCGATCAAGCTCGCTGGTTCGGGGACTAGTTCGACACGCAACGAATCGTGCTCGATTTGCGTGTTGCCGCTGCCGCTCAATAAGTGATCTGAACTGGCGCGACTGCCCCAAGCATCGACATTGTCACGGACAGGCATGAAATTCCGCCAATCCTTGCCGACGCCCCCCTTCAGGGAATTCTGCGGCTGCGCACTTCCAAGGCCGAGGACGGGGGCGGACGGACCACGTTCCGCTTCGAGGAACACGATCTCGGCGCCGAGATCCTGATAGCCGATGGCAAACTGCCGAAACGCGTCTTTCACACCGTTCATCGAGTCCTGGCCAAGCCCACTCAGACTCGGCGAAGCGGTGGCGGTCGAAGTGATGAGGCAAATCAAAGTGCCGAACGCGACAGCAAACTTGGCAAGACGCATGAAAGACTTTCGGAAGGTGAAGCTCAAGACTGCCGTCAAGAACAATTGCCAGAACTTAAAAGTCTGTTTATAGCAATTTCAGCCTATTTGCGGGTTACACCGCCGTCAACCGAAAAGCACGACGAACTTGCACCTTCTGCAGCAATTGTCGAGCCGCTGAGTAAGTCAGCTCACCTAGACGCATCGTCGAGCAGTGCGAAGCGATCGATAACCCATGTGGAAGTAAGGTCTTACGGATGCCTAATGCCTTCGGAATCGACTGGCATTTGACGACGGCGTGTCAACGGCGCGGTCGCGCAACGACCGGTGGCGTCCCTTGGCTTGCGCCCAGCGCTGCCATGCTGAACGCTTCGCCGCCCGTCTCCCAAGCTGGCAGGACCATGATCTTGCCGTCACCCATGCGACCAGTGCGGGCGATCTCGACGATCTTTTTGACGATCTCCTCGACCCGGGTGTCGTCAACCCACAGGCAGATCTCGACCTTGGGAAGAAATGCGAGGGCGTATTCGCCCCCTTCATATTGGTCGAGGTAGCTCTTCTGGCGGCCGAAGCCTTTGACTTCGCGGACGGTGCAGGCCTCGATGGGCGCCCGTTTAAGACCTTCGAGCACTTTTTCCACCAGGAACGGCTTAATGACGGCGATGACTTGCTTCACAGGAACCGTCGCGGAAGAGGTTGGCCGTCATGCGAAACGGGGACGCTAACTGAAAAAGTTCTCGCCGAACAAGTTCAGCGGCGGCTGCGTGACGACGTCCATATCGCCGTGGACCGCCGTTTGACAGGATAGACGCATCGTCTCCTCGTTGCCAATGTAAGCCAGCGAAAGCTTCAGCCGTGCTTTTTCGAGGAATCCCATCGGGCTGGCGTGGTCCTGGCCCTTAGTGATCAGCACTCGGCAACTGCCGCATTGGGCCAAGCCCGGACAATGCAGAATCTTGTGTACGTGCGGGTAGACCTCGATGCCGGCCTTCATGGCTTCCTGGCGGAGGTTGGCACCATCCGGCACCTGAAGCTGCTTCTTCTCATTCACGAAGTTGACGATCGGCATCTCGCGTCTTTCCTAGAGTTGGCCGGCGACGTTCTCGGACGACTCATTTCGCCCGGCGTCCGCGGCGCAAGGACTGCTCCTGAGCAAATCTAACCTAAAACCGGGGTCTCGCAAGGAGTTTCAATTCCTGCCCGCCGAGGATCGCGTTGAAACCTAAGAACACCGCCACGCCGGCCAAAGCGGGAACGCCCATCCGCAGCGCTTGCGAGGTTGTTCCCGGCAGATTCGGCAATTGTCCCAGCAGGAATAACACGACCACGGTCATGATCAGGCAACCGGCGACCGCCCGGCCGATCGTACTGAGAAGCTCGTTCCAGGCCAGCGGCTGATGAAACCGCGCGAACAAAAACACGAGCGCGACGAACTGTATGAGCGCCGTCAACGTGGTGCCGACCGCAAGGCCCAACTCGGCGAGCGGCCAGACCAGCGCGACGTTCGAGATAAAATCCATGGCCACGATCAGCATCCCAAGTCGCAACGGCGTGCGGCGAT
>JALHLM010000034.1 GCA_022844585.1 Pirellulales bacterium
CTCGACGCCATGGCGCGATTACCAAAGTGATCTTCGAAAACGATTTCCTGCCCAGCGACGAACTGAAAATCAAGCTCTGCAAAATCTGCGCGCGGGCGGGCGCGGAATACGTGAAGACGTCGACGGGATTTGGTTTCGTGAAGTTGCCCGACGGCCAATACAACTACGTCGGCGCGACGGAGAACGACGTGCGATTGATGCGCGAGCACTCGCCCCCGCAGGTGAAAGTGAAAGCCGCCGGCGGCGTCCGCAACTACGCGGACGCGGCGCGGATTCGCGACGCCGGCGCGGAGCGCATCGGCGCCACCGCGACCGCAGCGATCGTGCGCGAAGAGCGGGAAGCGCTGCGGTAAGACTGCGAAACAAGCTGTTTTCCATGAGGCCCACGAATGTTCGCGCGCTGCTCCTGTGTCTTAGTCCTGCTGTGCGTCGCGTGGAGCGCACGACTAGCGCGGTCCGAGGACGTGGCGCCGTTGCCAAGCGCACATGCGCACAATGACTATGAACATCAGCGCCCCTTGGTTGATGCGCTGGACCAAGGCTTTACCAGCGTCGAGGCGGACATCTATCTTGTCGACGGCGCTTTGCTGGTCGCGCACAACCTGGGCGACGTGAAACCGGTTCGCACGCTGGAATCGCTCTATCTCGATCCCTTGCGCGAACGGGTCCAGCGCCACAACGGTTCGGTGTACGTCGAACCTGCGCCATTCCTGCTGTTGATCGATTTCAAGTCCGAGGCCGAAACAACCTATCAGGCCTTGGCCGAGAGACTCGCACGCTATCCGGACCTGTTCACACGTTGGACCAGCGAGGGCCGCGTCGAAGGTCCCGTCACCGTGGTGATTTCGGGCAACCGGCCGATTGATACGCTAGCAAAGCAACTGCCGCGCCAAGCCGGCATCGACGGCCGGCTCGCCGATTTGGAAAAAGAAGCGAACGCGGCTTTGATGCCGCTCATCAGCGACCGTTGGGGCGCTCATTTCACCTGGTGGGGCGTCGGCACAATTCCCGCTGCGGAACGCGAACAACTGCGGGCGATCGTGCAAAAATCGCATGATCGCGGCCAAAAAGTGCGATTCTGGGCCACCGCGGATACGCCCGAGATGTGGGCGGAGCTGTACACCGCCGGGGTGGATCTGATCAACACGGACGATCTCACCGGCTTGGCCACGTTTATCCGCTCGCGACCTTAGATTGCTCCAATCGCTGACTTCGATCGGCATTTTCGTGGCGGGAATGACCTGCCTCGACTAAATTCAACGGAGCAAAGCCCGTCGCCTCTCGGCGGGAAGCAACTCCGACGAATCCTCCACATGGCACGAGCTCGATCCGTGACATCCGCACTTCGTCTGCTTCCGCGTGGGATCGCAGTCGTCGCCTTGATATCGCTCGCGCCTCGCGGCGTCCAAGCTCATGAGTTGGAGCCGAACGACGTCTTTGCCGACGCCCAAGTGATCGCTGGCAATGCAAGCGGAGTAGCGAACTTCGATGCTGGATTGCAGCAGACGCCCTTCGAACCGTTAAAGGACGTCATCTACGAGTTTCATGACCTGCTGCCGGGACAGGTGAACCATCACTTATTCAACGGCTGGGCGCCTGGGTTCCCCGTCGCCGCTTACATCGACAATCTGGTCGGCGGTGGCGAGCCCGACACGGTGATGCGCGGCCTCGATGCATCGGGCAATGAGATTGAATTCTCCGACGACGGCAGCCCGTTGGGCGACCGGTTCGCATCGGGCTTCTTCACGACTGCCAATGCCGACGGTTCGGTACGACTGGAAGTCACCGGCTTCGCCGATTACGACTTTGACGGGATCGATGATTTTTTCCTCACGCCGCACGAAGTTTCTGGCGAGTATGCGATCGTCTTGAAATCCGGTCCTTTCGGCGATGTCGACTTCTATCGCTTCGTCGGACTGGCGCCGGGAACTCCTTGGAGCGCCGCGACCGAAGCTGGGCCTTTGGGCTTCCCGCTCGACACATTGTTGTCGCAGTACGACGGTGGGCAAACGCTGGTCGCGCAGAACGACAACATTGACCCCGCGAACGGCAACTTCTTTTCCGGGTTGAGCGGCATTGTCCCTACCGGTGGCGAGGTGATCCTGGCCGTCTCCGCATCCGTGGATCCGACAAACGTCGGGGCGCATCGGTATGCCGGTGACTACATTTTCAGCTTCAGCTATCAGCCTGTCCCCGAGCCGAGTTCCTCGACACTGTTCGCCGGCTGGTTGGCGACCCTGGCACTGCTGGCAGCTGCGCGGCGCCCGCAAAGTCGCCCTAAATTGACTGATTAAATCAATCGTTAGGGTCGATACATGTTCCGACACTCTCCGGAGTCGGCGCGCGCACCATTCGCGCCGTCGAAGACTGGGAGGATTGGGCAACATGACGACGACTTTCGCCCCGTGACTTGACTGATGCCGGGAATGGGCCTGCCAATCCGCCTCGCACTGCTGGTGATCCTGCTGGGATCCGCCGGCGTTGGTCGCGCGCAGCCGCCGGTCCGGCCGAATGCCCAGGTGGCCGCTCCGGCAGGCAAGCCGCCCACCGATCCGAAACAAATCTTGCGACTTCCGCCGGTCCAGCTGGGCCGTCCCCAGCGGCGGCCGATCGTGTTGGGGCTCCCTCGCGCTCAAACTGACGCGGCCGGCGAGCTGACGGACGTCCGACCCGACGTGCACTACGGCGTCCCAGCGCCCAAGAGCGAGATCACCGCGAACGCGCCCGGCATGACCGCATCGTGGTCGAATGATCCGCAATACGGCCGACCGATATTCCAGCGCATGTGGGATTCTCCTGGCGCAACGCCGGTGAGCGCGCAAGGTACGGCGCCGATGGCCCTGCCATTGCCCGAACCATTGCCTCCCGGCAACGCTGAGTACGCGCCCCTGCCGTTAGGCGAAGGCGAAACGCTCGTCCCCGGAGAGATGGGCTACGACGGCATGTACGGTCCCGAAACCGACCCCTGGGCGGATCATCCGCCCTGCGGCGGCTGGCGCAAGTTTGGCTGTCCGCATTGCAGCCCGATCGAGCGGTGGTTCGGCTCTGCCCACGGCCCCAGCGACGCGGGTCTGGGGCAGGAACGAGTGATGCTCGCGCCATTCGAAATCGACGTCTCGCAGCCGTTCAACAACCTGCGGACGCGTGTGGACTGCGCTTACAACCTGGAACGCCCCGACCGCGCGGAATACTTTTGGGCACGGCCGAGCTCATTGGGCGGGCTGGGGCCAAGCATTCCGGAACGCTCGGTCGACTACCAGGATATTCGCTTCCAAATGGAGTTCGGCGGACCGAAGTTTTCGGCCGCGACGGACATTCCGATTCGTATTCTCGATCCCGACCTGAATCCCAACACGGCCGGCTTCGGGGACATGAACCTGACGACGAAACTCGTCTTAGTCGACGGTAAGCGCTGGCAGATCACGCAATACTTCCGCACCTATTTCAACACCGGCTTCTTTCCGCGCGGCCTTGGCACCGGGCACATCTCGATCGAGCCTGGCTTCCTGGCGCGGATGAAGTGGAGCGACCGCACCTATTTCCATAGCGAAATCAAGTTCTGGGTACCAACGCCGGGGCATCTCGATCATGCCGGCGAAGTCTTGAAATTCGGCGCCGGTGTAAGCCACGTCTGGTTCGAGACCGATTCGTTCGCGGCGATGCCGACGTTGGAACTGGTCGGCTGGTCGGTGCTGGACGGCTTGGAAACCTCTTATCCCGGCGGCGTGCCGGTCGAAGTCGATCCGGAAGGGATCCTCAACATTCATCCCGGCATCCGTTTCGTCCGCGACGCGGACAGTGACCTGGGGCTCTTCGAACTCGGCATCGGCGGCGGCGCGGCTGTCACGACCAATCGCTGGTACGAAAGCCTGCTGCGCATCGAAGCGCGGTTCTCGTTCTGAGCGGCGACTCTTCTTTCGCCGCTCTTCTCCAGATTGCCTGACCGGACCTTTGCGGGTTGCCGGGAAGTGTGTTGCGCCTCTCGCCGATACTCCACTTAGCAGGGTTTTGAGTAATCAAAACCATGAATTCCTCAGCCGTGCGACGATCACTACTTCAGGATCGAACCGCGGCCTGGCGCAAGGATGCCCACGATGCGTGCCATATTCTGCTTCCATTGGATTTCCCGGCGCGTCGTGTTGCTCAGCGCGCTCGCGGGTATGGTTGCGATCGGCATTTCGCCTATGGCGCAAGCGCAATGCGATGAATGCGACGGCGACGAATGCGACGAAGAACCGTCATCGTACGGGCCTTGCGCATGTAAGCCACGCGGAACGCTGTTTCAATGGAGCTATGGCACGAGTTTCGGCGGCGGACCTCCGGGACCGGACGAAGGACTCGTCTCGGATCGGCCCGACTTCACCGAAGCCAGCACCACGGTCGGCCGCGGCGTGTTTCAAATCGAAGGCGGCTACACATACTTTAAGGACAAGTCCGACGGCACCGAGGTCCGTACGCATTCGTTTCCCGAGACGTTGTTTCGTTACGGCGTGCTGGCGGATTGGCTCGAATTGCGGCTGGCGTGGAACTACGGCGTGGAAGACACGCTGGCGCCCGGCACGCCGACGAGCAGCATCAACGGCGCTACCGATCTGTATCTCGGCATCAAGCTCGGCCTCACGCCGCAGGAAGGCATCTTGCCGGAGATGGCGCTGATGCCGCAAATGACCGTCCCGACCGGCGGGAGCGCGTTCACGAACGACGAGACGCTGCCGGGCTTGAGCTGGCTCTACGGCTGGGATGTCAACGACTTTATCTCCACAGCGGGCAGCAGCCAGATCAATCGCCGCATCGACGACGGCAGCGGAGACGAATACCTGCAGTATGCGCAATCCTGGACCGTCGGCTATTCGCTCACTGATAAGCTCGGCGCCTACACGGAGTGGTTCGCGCTGATCCCGTCCGGGGCGGAGACGCTCAAGGCCGAACACTACGCCGACGGCGGATTCAGCTACCAGTTCACGAACAATTTCCAAGTCGACATCCGCGCCGGCGTCGGCCTGAATGAGGAAGCGCAGGACGTCTTCACCGGGGCGGGGTTTGTGATCCGGGTGCCGTAGGAGGCGAAACCCGGTCGGGAGACCGCGCCACAACGCGCGAACACGGAACAACGCAGATTGCTACTTGCCAGCGGGCGCGAGGCGGATTTCCACGCGGCGATTGAGCGCCGCTGCGATGCGGCGGAGCATGGAGAGCGAGTGCCGGTCGTAGTCCGCGCTTTCGAGTTGGGAGATGACGCTTTGCGTCGTGCCCACCGCTTTGGCCAACTGCCGTTGGGTGAGGCTGGCTTCCTCGCGCGGTCATTGATCATCTGCGCGAATTGGTAATCGTCCATGATCGCTGGCATTTCTGGATCGCGGTCCATGTCGATTCCGAATTGCTGCTGAAGGATTCGGCTGGCGCTGTTCGTGTTGGGCATGTTAACTAGCTTCGTTCGTGATCGGTCGAGCTGTCAAGATGACGTCGGCGCATGTATTCGAAATCTTCGCCGAATGCCTCGGTCACTCCTGTAGGGGATAGGCATCGCGGCGTTGGTCCCTGTCAGGCACTGCGTGGGCGAACACTCTGGATGTGGGCGTGATTTGACTTCTCGCACGCTTCACTCCTTCGACCGCGGTGCCTGACCTACCGCGGATGTCGGACAAATTCATACTGGGGCGTGTCAGAAACCCGCCCCTCGCGTGTGTATCTTGAAGGGAACGCCCCGTCCGCCCTTTGAGCCGTGTGCGATGCATGACTTGCCGGAGACTCGACTCAGCTTGCTCGCCCGGTTGCAGAACCGGGGGGATCGGCTGGCTTGGGATGAGTTTGTGCGGGTTTACGAGCCGGCCGTGTACCGGCTCGCGCGGCAACGGGGGTTGCAGGACGCCGACGCCCGGGATTTGACGCAGGACGTGCTGGGGGCGGTGTCCGGGGCGATTCATCGTTGGACGCCGGGCGAAACGCCGGGGGGCTTTCGGGCCTGGCTCTACACGATTGCCAGGAACCTGACCGTGAACGCGCTTACGCGTGGCGGGCGACATCGCGGAGCGGGAGATACCGCGGTGTTCGACCTGCTGCAGGCGACGCCGGATGATCGCGCCGAGGCGACGCAGTTTTCCATCGAATACCGGCGCCAGGCCTTCGCCAGTGCGGCCGAAGCGGTTCGGGATGAAGTCCGCACGTCGACGTGGCAGGCGTTTTGGCTCACGGCCGTCGACGGGCTGGAGATCGCCGATGTCGCCGCGCAATTGAATGTGAGCGTGGGAGTCGTGTACGCCGCGCGTAGCCGGGTGTTGGCGCGGCTGCGGGAAAAGGTCGAGCAACTCGAAGGGAAGTAGAGGGGCGACTATGTCGATCGAACCAGCACATCTCGCACGCGGCACCATCGACCGCTTCCTCGCCGGCGAATTGCCCGGCGACGATGAAGCGACGGTGATCCGGCATCTCGATACCTGCCCGCGCTGCCAGGGGGAACTGGAGACCTCGGCCGGCGCGCCGGCGTGGTGGTCGGACGCGAAGGAATTTCTCAGCCCCGCGCCGGACGCGATGCACGGCGATGATGGCGACTTCGACCCGCACACGACGGGGCTCGATTTCCTTGCCCCGAGCGACGACCCGGCGATGCTGGGCCGGATCGGCGTGTATGAGGTCGTCGGGCTCATCGGCCGTGGTGGAACGGGCATTGTCTTGAAGGCGTTCGAGCGCTCGCTGAATCGTTACGTGGCGATCAAGGTGCTCGCGCCGCATCTGGCGACGAGCGGCGCGGCGCGGAAGCGTTTCGCCCGCGAGGCGCAAGCCGCGGCGGCCGTCGTGCATGAACACATCGTGCCGATTCACGCGGTGGACGAACACCAAGGCCTGCCGTACCTGGTGATGCGGTACGTGCCGGGGCGTTCGCTACAAGAACGGCTCGCGCAGCGCGGCACGTTGGAATTGCCGGCCGTGCTGCGGATCGGCATGCAAACGGCGTTGGGGCTCGCCGCGGCGCACGCGCAGGGGCTCGTGCATCGCGACGTCAAGCCGGCAAACATCTTGCTGGAGAGCAACGTCGAGCGGGTAATGCTGACCGATTTCGGTTTGGCCCGTACGGTCGACGACGCCAGCCTGACGTGTAGTGGTGTGATCGCGGGGACGCCGCAGTACATGGCGCCGGAACAAGCGCGGGGCGAGGCGATTGATCACCGCACGGACTTGTTTAGCTTGGGCAGCGTGTTGTACACGATGTGCGCGGGGCATTCGCCATTCCGCGCGGAAACCACGATGGGCGTGTTGCACCGCATCTGCAAGGAAACGCCGCGCCCGTTGCGGGATTTGAATCCGCAGGTTCCGGAGTGGCTCGACCGCATTGTGCGGCGGTTGCATGCCAAGGATCCCGCGCGGCGTTTTCAATCGGCGGAAGAAGTCGCCGAAGTGCTTGGCAAGCGCCTGGCGCTCGTGCAAACGCCGGGCATGTCGTGGCGCGATCCCTGGTGGCAGAGCGCGATCAACGGGGTGAGCGACTGGTTCCGCGTGGCCCTTTGGCGGCGTGGGGCGTTGGCGGCCGCGACGGTGCTGATGCTTTCGCTTGTCGTGTCTCAGGTCACTGGCGTGGTTTCACTGCGCCGCATTTTCCATGGCGCCACGGCGGCAAATCAAACAGACAGCGAATCCACTGCCAAACCAGCGCCGGCGTCCGCCGCGGATGCCTTGGCCTGGGAAGCGATTGCTCGCGAGACGGCGGAAATTCGCGAGACCGTGAGCGCGATGGAAACGTCGCTCGTCGCGCCGAGCGCGGCGTCGCCGGATGCCTGGCAGATCGAGATGGAAATGCTGCGACAGCAGTTGCCGGGGCTGGAGCAGGAGTTGATGGAGACGGAGGAGTCACAACCCTAAGTACACACGCAGAGTCTCCTACACTAGCCCGACGCGCAAGCGAGGGAGATGAGACGTCGAACATGACTACGGCCGTACTCTCAGCCCACGACAATTCCCCCTCGCTTGCGCGTCGGGCTAGTGTGGCGACTACGCGGTCGGACATGAAGCACAGACCTGCGATCATTTTTTTCTGGAGCAAGGAGAACGAACCATGAGCAAGAGGTGGATGTTCAGCGGACTCGTATTGGCCGGCGTAACCGCCGCGGCCGTGGGCTGGCAATTCGCCGGGGCTCAATCCATTGGTCCGGCCGCTGGGCCGCCGGCGCCGGCGGGGGCTACGGCCGATCCGACGCCCGTGCCCGCGGCGTCGAGTGTTACGGGCGGACCCGGAGGTGCTCCGGTTGCTTTGCCGCCGACTCAGCCGGGGCCGGGGGCTGAAGGTACGATTACCTTGGTCGCCCCACCGGGCGGAGCGGGTAGCGGAGGCGGCACGGTCTCTATCGGACCTCCGGGCGGACCGCCAGGCGCCATGATGTTCGGCGGCGGCCAACCTGCCTTTGTCTACGGCTTTGGCGGTGGGGACGCGGATCCCGAAGCCGCACAATTGCAGCAGGCGGACGCGGAGTTGGAAGGGCAGATTCAGCAATCCGTCAACGCCTATGCGACGGCGGACCTGGACGACGCGATGCGCGGCGACGTGCGGCAAAAGATCGCCGAGATGTTGGGCAAGCAGTTCGAGCTACGTCAACAACGGCGTGAGCGAGAGATTCAGCAGATCGAGGAGCGCGTAAGAAAACTGCGTGAAGCCCTCGTTCGGCGCGCCGATGCCAAGGACAAGATCATCGAGCGCCGGATCAATGATCTGCTGTCCGACGCCGAAGGCCTCGGCTGGGGCGACGCCGGGCCGGGTGCCGGCGGAGGTTATGGCGGCGCGGGATTTGGCGGCGTTCCCGGCGCTGGCGCGCCACCGGGATATGGCGGGCAGTCGCAAGGCGGCGGCAGAGGCCCGTATGGAGGAGGAGGAGGCGAACTTCGGCAAGGTGGCTCACCCTACGGCGGCCGCGGCGCGGGCGGCGGTGGTTACGGTCGCGGCGGAGGAGCGCCGGCCGCAGACGGTGGCGAAGGAAGCGGCGGCGCTCCCGGAGGTCGAGGACGCGGACCTGCTCGCGAGGAGCGCTAGGCGATCGACATAATCGTTACCTTCCGACCCAGGGAAGGCCTCCGATGACTTGGAAACAAGTCGTCTTGCGTGGCCTTCCCTGGGCTTTTTTCGTGCGCGGGGCAATTCGCCGGCGCCTTTTTTCTCCGGGGCTTTGCAACTTCGTTGCCGCCGGGCATATTGCAGTCGCGTAAACTTGAACGCGACTGGGCAAGGACCGATTGACCCGGGCGACGACACCTCGGAGTTCCGCATGTTCACGCAGGCCAACCGCGCCATTGCGATCACGACGCCGTTGGGCGCCGACAAGCTGCTGCTGGAGTCTTTTCAGGCCAGCGAGGCGATTTCGCGCCCGTTTCGCTTCGAATTGACGATGCTGGCGCAGCCCGACACCGTGGTGGAGTTTGATAAGCTGCTCGGCCAATCGGTTACGGCGCGCCTGGATTGCGACGCCAACGCCAAGCGTTACTTCAACGGCGTAATCACGCAGTTGGCTGAAGCCGGCGAAGTGAAGTCCTCCGAAACCGGCGACGTCTTTCGCCGGCATTGGGCCATGGTCGTCCCCAAGTGGGAATTGCTCCGCCACCAGGTCCGCTCGCGGATTTTTCAGCAGCTCACGGTCGTGGACATCCTGAAAAAAGTGATGACCGGCTTGGACGTTTCCTGGGAGACGCAGGGGACGTTCGAGCCGCGCGACTATTGTGTGCAATACCGTGAGAGCGATTTCGATTTCGCCAGCCGGCTGATGGAAGAGGAAGGCATCTTCTACTTCTTCAAGCACGCCGACGGCTCGCACAAAATGGTGGTGACGAACAGCAGTCAGTCGCACCCCGCCCTTACGCCAGCCAGTGTGAAGTACACGGATTTCGTGGGCTTGCGCGATCGCCGGACGCACGAGGATCGCATTGTCGAGTGGTCGAAGACGCAGGAACTTCGCGCCGGCAAAACGACGCTGTGGGACCACACGTTCGAGATGCCGGACAAGAACCAGGAAGCGACCAAGCCGGTGCTGGAAAGCGTCGCCGTCGGCACGGTGACGCACAAGCTCAAGGTCGGCGGTAACGATCAGTTCGAGCTCTACGATTTCCCCGGCGGGTACGCGGGGCGCTTCGACGGCATCGCGCCCGGCGGCGCGGAGCAAGCGGCAAAACTCAGCAAGATCAGCCCGGATGGCACGCGCACCGTCGAAATTCGGATGCAGGAGGAAACCGTCTCGGCCCTGCGCATTCAAGGCGCCGGCAACGTGAGACCGTTCAGCGCGGGCGCCAAGTTCGACCTGGCCGAGCACTACAACGGCGAGGGGAGTTACATCCTCACCGAGGTGCAGCACTCCGCCAGTCTGGAAGGAACGTACACGACTGGCGAGACCGTGAACCTCATGTACCGGAACGAATTCGCCTGCATTCCCGCCGCACTACCATATCGGCCGCTGCGCGTGACGCCCAAGCCAAAAGTGTTCGGTACGCAAACCGCCTTGGTCGTCGGCGCGGCGGGGCAGGAAATCTTCACCGACAAATACGGCCGCGTGAAGGTGCAGTTCTTCTGGGACCGCGAAGGCAAGAAGGACGCCAATAGCTCCTGTTGGATTCGCGTCGCGCAACCGTGGGGCGGCAAGCAGTGGGGCGGCTTCTTTTTGCCCCGCATCGGGCACGAAGTGCTGGTCGATTTCCTGGAAGGGGACCCCGACCAGCCGATCATCGTGGGGAGCGTGTACAACGCCGAAAACATGCCCCCGTACGTGTTGCCGGACAACATGACGCAGAGCACGATCAAAAGCCGCAGCACGCTCAAGGGCACGGAAGAGAACTTCAACGAAATCCGCTTTGAGGACAAAAAAGGGGAAGAGCACGTCTACGTCCACGCCGAAAAGGACTTTAACCGTGTGGTCGAGAACAACGACACGCTCAAAGTCGGGTTCGAGAAGAAGGACAAGGGCAATCAGACGATCGACGTGCACAACGACCGGACGATCACGGTCGCCGAGGGAAATCAATTGCTGACCGTGAAGAAGGGAAAACGTACGGTCAATGTCGATACCGGCGACGATGCGCACAAGGTCGCCAAGGGACATCGCACCGTCGACGTGGACACCGGCAACGACACGCACACGGTCAAGACCGGCAACCTGGCGGTCAACGTCGATACCGGCAACGAATCACACACGATCAAGACGGGCAACCACGAATTGAAGGTAAACGCCGGCGCTGCGACGACCGAAGCGGCGCAGAAGATCGAGCTCAAAGTCGGCGGTAACTCGATCGTGATCGACACGCAGGGCATCACGATCAGTGCCACGAAGGTCTCCATCACGGCTCAAGGCAATCTGGAGCTTTCGGGAACGATGGCCAAACTCGCGGGCTCCGCTACGGTCACCATCCAGGGCGGCATCGTAAAAATCAACTGATAAAGTCTGTGATTGAGCCAGTTTGTTGCAATGTCGAATCGAACATTTGTGTGTCTGGCATGCCGCACATCGTATCGAGCCGAGTTCGGTTCGACTCGCGTTTGCGCATCGTGCGGAAAGGCATGCATCGAACTTCCTTGGCGCAGACGCATTCCCAAGTTCACGGATAACAAGGGCTGGCAACTGCTCGGTGAGTTTGTGAAGAGCTCGCCATCAAAATAGGTCGTGAGACGGTATGTTCGTTACCCTGCAAATCACTTCCGGGCCGCTCACAGGACGCAAAGCGCACTTGCGCGCGGGTCAAACGCTCAAAGTCGGCCGCACGGAATGGGCCGACTTCTCGGTGCCGCCCGATGCGCAGATGGCCGAGGTGCATTTCGCCTTGGCCTGCCACGCCGGCGCTTGCACCATTCGGGACCTGAGCGCGACCACGGGCTTGATCGTCAACGGCGCGAAGGTCTCCGAGGCCGTCGTCCGTGCCGGCGATGTGATCGAGGCCGGTAGCACCAAGTTCGCCGTGCGCATTGAAGAACCCACGTCACCGGGCGGCGCGACAACCGCGGCAGCGGTTGGCCTCGGCGCAGCGGCGGTGACCGTCGGCGCTGCGGGAACAGGCGGAAGTGGTTACGAAAAGGTGCCGACGTCGTTGGCCATTGAAGTCTGTAAGCGTCTCTCGCTGGATGCTCCGGCGCAAGCCTTGCTGACCGACAAGCAAAATTGCAAGCAGTACTTTGAATTGCTCGTCGGCCAGGAAATGTTCAACGACGCCGCGCGGTTTCTCGGCCAAGCGCTGCCCAAACGGGAAGCGATCTGGTGGGGCGCCGTCTGCGTGCGAGCATATCTAGAGAAAAAGCTCACGACGCCCGATCGCACCGCCGTCGAAGCGGCCGAGAAATGGGTCGTCGAACCCAAACAGGAACATTGCCGCGCCGCGGAAAAGGCCGCCGAAGCGACACGACACGAGACGGCCGCCGGTTGGGTGGCCGCCGCAGCCTTCTGGTCCGGCGACAGCATGGCCCCCGCCGACCTGCCGGCTGTTCCGCCGAAAGACACGCTCCCCGGCCAAGGGGTTTATGTGGCCGTCAACATGACCGCGACGGGCGATGATCCGCGAGCCATTCCCGAAAGATTTCGCACCTGCTTGCAACTCGGCGCAGCGGTGGCGGACGGAAAAAACCGGTGGCCGGAGAAGAAGGGGTAGTTTGAAGTTTTCAGTGTTCAGTTTTCAGTGTTTGGGTACGGAGGTTAGTGGCGATGGCGTACCGATCTTTTGAGGAACTCGATGTTTGGAAGCGCGCTTGTCAGTTGGCTGTTACCGTCTACGAAGCCATGAAAAAGAGTCGAGAGTATTCGTTGCGTGACCAGATGCAGCGAGCGGCCGTCTCGATACCGTCCAATATCGCGGAAGGCGCGGAACGTGGCGGCAAGGATTTTGGTCGATTTCTTCGAATCGCCCGGGGATCCGCGGCGGAACTTCGAACACAATGCTACATCGCGACCAAAGTTGGAGCCATCAACGCGGAAGAGATGAACCGATTGGTCGCAGAACTGAGGGAGATTTCGAAAATGCTCACCGGCCTGGCATCCTCACTGAAAACTGAACACTGAAAACTTCAAACTCGCTTCTTCCTCATATCCTCCCATTGTTTGGCGGTGACCTCTTCCAGGAAGTTGAATTGTCCTGCGCCGCGGAGCCATTCGCCGCCGTCGATCGTGACGCATTCGCCGTTGATGTAGGCTGCGAACGGGGAGAGCAAGTAGGCGGCCAGGTTGGCCAACTCTTGATGCTCGCCATAGCGGCCGACGGGGATGCGCTGCGTTGGGTTGAAGGCGTTCTGCATGCCGGGCGGTACGAGGCGCGACCAGGCGCCTTCGGTGGGAAACGGTCCCGGGGCAATCGCGTTGGTGCGGATGCCGTACTTGCCCCATTCGCTCGCGAGCGATCGCGTCAGCGCCAATACGCCGCCCTTGGCGGTCGCCGAAGGGACCACGTAGCCGGAACCGGTCCAGGCGTACGTCGTGATGATGTTCAGGAACGCGCCAGGTTGCTGCGCGGCGATCCAGTGTTTGCCGAAGCACAGCGTGCAGTTCGCGGTGCCACGCAACACGATATCGACGACCGTATGAAAGGCGTTGTAGGAAAGTCGTTCCGTGGGACAGATGAAATTGCCCGCTGCGTTGTTGATCAGGCCATGCACCGCGCCGAAGCGCGCGAGCGCCGCCTGCAATAGCGCATCGACTTGCTCTGGCACGCGGACATCGCACGGCTGGGCGAGGACTTCGCCGCCGGTCTCCTCAATGAGCGCCGCGGCGGCCTTTTCTATCACTTCGGTGCGGCGTCCGCAGATGACGAGCCTTGCCCCGAGCTGGAGCAGGTACTTGCCCATCGAGTAACCGAGCCCGGTCCCACCGCCGGTGATGACGATCGTCTGATCGCGGAAGGAATCGGCCGGCAACATGCTATCGGTATGTTTGGTCATGAATCACTCCGGTATACGCTCACGCCGCCGGCGATTGTTTCGCGCACCGTGATGGTGCGCGATGCATCCTCCGCCCTGTCGAACAACGTCAGATGCGCAGCCGCGCCGACGTTCAATCCGATGTCGTCACGATTCAGCAATTTCGCCGGTTGCGTCGACGCCATCTCAATTGCGGTTTTCAGGTCTACGCCAGCGAAACGCATCACGTTCGCGATGCCGACTCCAAGCGGCGCGGAAGCCGCGGCCAAAAGGCGGTCCTGACCAGCGATCACCAGCTTTCCGTTCGGCAGGATGTCCAATTCGCACAGTTCGGTCTTGTATCGCCCCGGCGGCAAGCCCGCCATGCCGGAGAGATCGCTGATCAGCACGATGCGCTCCGCGCCTTTGGCGCGCACGAATGTCTGGACTACCTCCGGCGGCAAGTGATGCCCGTCGACGATCAAGCTCGCCGTCAGGCGATCCTCGGCGAGTTGATCCCAAAGATAATTCGGGTGGCGCGGCAACTGCAGGTGTGCGCCGTTACCTAGGTGCGTGCTCAGCTTTGCGCCCGCATCGACGGCCGTGCGGATTTGCTCGCCCGTCGCCGCCGTGTGGCCAATCGCCACGAGCACGCCGCTCGCCACGGCCTGGCGAATGAACGCCGGCGCGGAGTCGTATTCTGGCGACAAGGTAATGAGTCGAATCCGCCCGCGCGCCGCATCTTGAAACTGGCGAAACTCATCCCAGTCCGGAGCGCGACAGAATTGCTTGGCGTGCGCGCCACGCGGTCCGTCGAGCGCCGAAAGATAAGGCCCTTCCAGGTGGATGCCGGCCACGCTGGCGCCGATTTCCGGACGCGTTTCGATCGCTTCGGCGATCACGCCGAGTGCGTGGCACAAAACTTCGTCGGCGTTCGTGGTGACCGTCGGACAAAAGGCGGTCACGCCCATCGCGTGGATCGCGGAGACGATCTTGGCCACGCCATTAACAGTCAACGTGGCGGCGCTGAACTCCTGGCCGCCGTGGCCGTTGATTTGCAGATCGCACCAGCCCGGCGCGATCCACGGTAAATCCGCGGCGGCCTCGGCGCGCGAAAAACGGGCGATTCGGCCGTGCTCGCAAGCTACGACGACCGCCTCGCCCGTATCATATCTGCGTCCAACGACTTCCATGGCGATGGTTATAGCATCGCCGTGAGGGTATTGTCGCCGTAGTGAACTACCAGAGTCCGTACGCGGCCGGGATCGAAACCCGCGCCGGGCGCACAACCACCAGCGGAGAAATTCCGCCGGTCCAGCGGTACGAGTTGTAGCTGTTGGCATGCCAACCCGGCGAATACACGCCGCACAGCGGCGTGGGGTTGGCGACCGGTCGGGAATTCGACAGACCGTACCATTTCATCGCGGCGATGCGGGCCTCGCGCTGCGCGGTCTTTTTCTCAGCCTTGCGACGCACCGCTAGCTTGGGATCGAGGTAGTCGGCCTTCGATTGCTCGTACAGCCACATGTCGGCCGTCGGCTGCAATTGGCCCCAGGAGACGTGCATGCCCGGCGATTCCGTCTCCGGCCCTGGGGCGCTTTGATACGGGGCGTCGTCCGGTTCGTTGAAGGGGGAAGTCGCGGCCTCCTGCGCCTTGGCGCCCGACGCCGCCAGCCAAACCACGGCCCCCAAGAAAATACCAATCCGCTTCATGGGTCGATCTCCCCCGGCAAAGTGATCAAGAATGCGGCGGAACGCGGCCGCGGGGTCGCCGCCAACGGGCAACCTCGGCGCAAAGCACTCCGCCCTAGTTGCATTCGGCATACCGCGGGGCGCGATTGCAGCGAATGTGCGGATTTTTCCGAACTTGCCGGGCCGTCGAGGGGACGCCTATTGAAGATTCGCCAACACTTCCAGCGTGCGGTCGATTTCGGCCGTCGTGTTGTAGTGCAACAGGCCGATCCGGACGGCGCCGTCGGGCTCCAGGCCGAGGGATTCGCTCAAACGGAGAGCGTAGTTGTGCCCATGCCAGGCGAAGATGCCCTGCTCGGCGAGACGTTCCGCAATGGCCCGGGGCTTCAACCACTTATGGGTGAACGCCACGGTCGGCACGCGTTCGTCGAGCCGGTTCGGCTGGCAGACGCCGTGGACGCGGATGCTTTCCATTGCCGCCAGCCCCGCCAGCAAGTGCCGGGACAGGGACTGCTCATGCGCGGCGATTGCCTCCATCGCCGCGACGATGGCGGCTCTCCGTTCGCCAGCGCCAATGGCAACGCGCCAGCCGATTTCGGCCAGATAATCGATGGCCGCGCGGAGCCCGGCGATGCCTTCGTGATTCTGCGTGCCGGTCATCCAGCGATCCGGCAGACCGTTCCCGGCGGGGCGCACTTTGTAGGCCGGCAACATGCCGAGCAATTCGCGTTTGCCCCACAATAGGCCAACGTGCGGACCGAAGAATTTATAGGCGGAGCAGACCAGGAAATCGCAGTCCCAACGAGCCACATCCAGCAACCGATGCGGCGCCAGATGCGTGGCATCGAGGTACAACAGCGCGCCATGCTTTTGCACGAGGCGTGCGATTTCGCGCAGCGGCGTGATCGTGCCGGCCAGGTTCGAGGCGCAGGTGATCGCCGCCAGCTTCGTGCGCGGCGAGAGTTTTTCCTTTAAGTCGTCGAGGTCGAGCGTGCAATCTTCAGGACGGACGCGGACCTCGCGAATCGTCGCGCCGGCGTCATTGGCCGCCAACATCCAAGGGGCGACGTTGCCGTCGTGATCCAACTGCGTGACCAGCACCTCGTCGCCGGGTTGCCAGGTGTGCGCCAAGGCGCGGCTGAGTGCGAACGTAAGCGACGTCATGTTCGCACCGAACACGATCTCGTCCGGATCGCGCGTGCCCACGAAATCGGCGGCGGCCCGCCGAGCCTCGTGCAAGATGTGGTCGCTCTCGCGACTCGTGGCAAAGACGCCGCCGTGGTTGGCATTAGTGTGCGCTAGGTAGTCGACCATGGCGTCGATCACACATTGCGGCGTCTGACTGCCGGCCGGGCCATCCAGGAAAATCGCCTGCTTGCCGGCCACCGAGCGGGCCAACGCGGGAAACTGGCGGCGGCTATTCTCTACGTCAAAGGTTGATGATTCGTCGCTGCCGGTCATCGCTCGCAAAACGCCTCGTCCAGCCAATCGGTGATGAACATATGGCCGGGGGCATGGGTAATCGCCAGGTCCGGCCGAGCGGCGAGAATCGCCAGTTGTGGCGTCACCCCGCAAGCCCAGAATACCGGAACCTCGTCCGCCGCCACAGGGACCGGATCGCCGAAATCGACGCGTGCCAGGTCCGCGATGCCAATCGCCGCCGGGTCGCCGATATGAATCGGCGCTCCGTGCATGCGTGGAAACCGGGCCGTCGCCGCCGTGACTGCGTCAACTTGGTCCGCTCGGAAAGGCCGCATGCTCACGACCAGCGGCCCAGAGAAGCGCCCTGCCGGGCGGCAGGCGATGTTCGTGCGATACATTGGCACGTTGCGCCCTAAGTCGATATGCCGCACCGGCAAACCGGCCTGTTGTAACGCTCGCTCGAAGGTGAAGGAACAGCCAAGTAAGAACGCCACGAAATCGTCGCGCCAGAGGTTGACGAAATCGGTGGGTTCGTTCGTCTCAGCCACACCCTGGCGGAAAACGCGATAACGCGGGACGTCGGTGCGGAGATCGGCGCCCGGGGCGGATTTTTTGGGTTCTGGATCGCCCGGCGCGGTTTGCTCCAAGAGCGGGCAGGGGCGCGAGTTCAATTTACAGAACGCGGCGAAGTCCGCAGCGTCCGCTGCCGGGAGAATCACGACGTTGGCTTGCACGAAGCCCGGCGCCTGCCCGGACGTGGGAGCGGTGAAAGCGCCGGTGCGCACTAGTTTTCGAAACGCTGCGGCGGAACTCATCTCATTATTCAATCGATCCCGCTGAGCCCAGGGAAGGCCCTAACCGACTGCAAGGATAGCACAGTCGTCGGTGGCCTTCCCTGGGCTTTTTATTGCACAGCCGTGCAAAGCTGCAAAAACTACTGCGGCGCTTCGAGGGTTTCCAGGAAGTCGATCAGGTTCAGCTTCGCCATTCTTGGCAAGTTGCGATAGCGCGCCGTAACGCCGGCGGCCTCGCCTTCATGGAGATCGATGGCGTCCTCCAGCGATTCCGCGCGGCCGTCGTGCAGGTACGGCCCGGTGTCCGCGACGCCCCACAACGGCGGCGTCCGCCAAGAACTCGAAACGCTCGCCAGGCTCGACGAACTTGGCGCGCCGTAGTAGCTGGCGATCGTTGCCGCCGTCGGCGTCAAGACGTCGCGCGATGGAAGTGCTTCGATCGCGCGTCCTAACGCATTGCCTTGTTGCCTTGGCAGCCGGGCTTGTGCGACCGCCGTTGCCGTGGGCGATGGCAGGGCCACGTCACTCAGCTTTGGCCCCAGGTTGTGTAACAAGAGATCGCTGTAGATGCCTTGGACCTCATCCAGTTTCTCCAAATGACACTTTGCGCAGCCCACAGTGCGAAACAGTTTTCGACCTCGCGCGATTTCCTTGTTGTGTCCGTCCGTTTCCACAGGGCGCGGCAGCGCGGCGACGAATTGCGCGATCGCGTTGACGTCCTTGAATTCCATATCGACACTGGGTTGCGTTTCCTGCTCATTGAGCGGATCCGCCGGCTGACGGTGGTCGTCGACCGTGAGTCCCAGTTCATTGGCGCACGCGCCGGCGACAAAATCGCGCAGCGAGGCGATCTGCCCGCGCCAGCCGAAGCGGCCGACGTCGCTGCCGACCACTGGCACCTGCCCGGCGATGGAATCTTTGTCGCGGGCCTGCCGCTCTGCTTCCTCGCGAATCGCGTCGGCTGAAATCCGATTGATCAACCCTGCGCCGAACAGCGACGGCGCGCTCCGTTCGCTCAGCATATAGTGGATGCCGTCGCGCTCGATAAAGCGTAGTCCCGTATCCGAAGGCAGATTCAACTCCCGCGGCGGTTGGCTGGTGGCGGACTCCACGATCTCCCGTCGCCACGGCGCGTACATCGGCTTGGTGTGATGTTCGTGCAGGACGATGGACGTTGCCGTGCGATCCTCAAACGCCGGATGCACCGCACCCAAATCCGCCGGCGCGCTGTTGTCGCCGAACACGCGCTGGACAAGCGACGCGACCGGGGTGAGGCGGGTCAACAACACGACGTTCTTTTCGTTCTCGCCCGACCCGCCGATGCCCCCCTGCTTGTGGCAGGCGACGCAACTGATCTCGTTGTAGAGCGGGCCGAGTCCGTCGCTCTTGGCGTCCGCCTCCAGGTTGGGCTTCCAATTGGTGATGAACAAATCCCGGCCGCGTTCGAACGGCGGAGCTTGTTTACCATCACCGGATTGCCCACTGGCGACGCCGGCGCAGGCCACGATCGCCCCGCCAGCCAGCACCCGCAGCGACCGCGGGAAACGCGCGATGCGCGCAGAAAGAAACCGCATACGACCCTCCCTCTGTTCCAAAAAAGGGGTTGCGATGCGTCGGACGGCGTGTCGGGTGCGCCAGCCTCTCTCACTTGATGGCGCCCATCTGCCGCGCCGACGAGATGCCTCGGGGGTTCAATGTAGCGCTTCCACGTGCGGCATGCAAGCTTTTTTGGGAGGATTCAGCACGGCCTAAGAACTGAAAAGAGCCGGAAGCGTGTGCGCCCCGAGCCCGCGTGGGGTTGCGGTTTTTTGCCCAGTGCACCCGGCGCGCACC